>CAXTUS010000010.1:0-56886 GCA_964247475.1 uncultured Acidobacteriaceae bacterium
TTGTGCGCCCTGACCGCGGGCGGCGACCACTTCGTGGGGTGTTGGGCTTCGCGTGGGTTAGTGGGGGAGGGTTTGCGTTCCAGTGATCGAAAAGGTTTTTCTGGCTGCCTGCTCGCTCGATTGGGAGCCGGCTATGCGGAGCGCGTACTCGCCTGCTGTGACGGACCTTTCTCCTTTTTCATCCACCTGCGAAAGAGTGCGTGGATCGAGCGTGAAGGTGAGGTGTCTGGTCTGCCCCGCGGGGATCGCTATGCGCTTGAAGCCTGCCAGGGCCTGGATGGGGGAGAGCGCGGTGTGCGGCGGCGTGAGGTAGAGCTCGGCGACCTCATCCCCGGCGAGCTTGCCGGTATTGGCTACATCCACGTTGACGGTGAGGGTGTCGCCTGCTTTGAGCGAGGCGGTCGACAGCTTGAGGTTGGAATAAGCGAAGTGGCTGTAGCTGAGGCCGAAGCCGAAGCCGAAGAGGGGCTCGCCTTTGAAGTAGCGGTAGGTGCGATTGCTCATCGCGTAGTCGTCGAAGGCGGGCAGTTGATCGAGCCCGGCGTAGAAGGTGACAGGCAGGCGGCCGGCTGGGTTGTTGGCGCCTGCGAGCGTTTCTGCGATGGCTTTGCCGCCGGCCTGGCCGGGGTACCAGGCTTCGAGGATGGCGGCCGCGTGATCCTTGGCCCAGTTGACAGCGAGCGCGCTGCCGTTCAACAGGACGACGACGACGGGCTTGCCGGTGGCGGCTACGGCCTCGAGCATCTGCTGCTGGGCCTGGGGCAGCTTGATGTCGGTACGGTCGCCGCCGGCGAAGCCTTCGATGTGGATGGGCATCTCTTCGCCTTCAAGCTCGGGCGAAAGGCCGATGAAGGCCAGGACGACATCTGACTGCCTGGCGATCTCGACGGCCTGCTTCTGCAGCATGCCGGGCTTCGGTACCCAGTCGAGCGAGATGCCGGCGCCGAAGAGCGGGGCCTTGTGGCGGTACTCGATGCGCAGGGCGTGGCGGTTGGTATCGGCCAGGTTGAGGGTGAAGCGAGGGGTCGAGCTGGGGCGCGACTCGCCCTGCGGGCTTTCAAAGCCGGCCACCTGCTTGTCGTCGAGGTAGACGGCGAAGTGCTCCTGGTCGCCGCATGGATAGCAGTGCGCGAGACGCATCTGGAAGTCGTAGGAGCCGGGCTCGGGAAGGGAGATGGTGCCGGTCCAGCGGACGGCGAAGGCCTCGGCGGGTGTGGCGGGCGTGGGCGCGGCGCCGTTCCAGTCGAAGTCGATCTGCTTGTCGGTGCGGGTAACGGCGGGCTTGCCTTCAAAGCTGTTGGAGGCGAAGTATTCGGCATGCAGGCCTTCGCTGGCGGAGGTCTGGTCCGGGTGGAAGAAGGTGCGCGGGACGGGAACGGCTACGCTGTCTGCGTAGGAGGAGCCCTGGGCGTAGAGGACCCTGGCGTTGCCGAACTGGGCGGTGATCCCGTCGATGGGGAGGATGGGGTCTTTGGGAATGGCGTTGTAGTTGCCTTCGATGGCTGAGAGCGACGCGGCGTTGGGGCCGATGACGGCGATGGTGCGTACGGTTTTGCTGAGGGGCAGGATGTTGGCTTCGTTCTTGAGCAGGACGATGGACTCGCGTGCGGTCTTCAGGGCCAGCGCCTGGTGGGCGGGGCTGCCGACTTCAGAGAACGGGACCGAGGCGTAGGGCATCTTCTTCTGATCGTCGAACAATCCCATCTTGAAGCGCGCGGTGAAGAGGCGCTTGAGCGAGACGTCTATCTCGGCTTCGCTGACGAGGCCTTTTTTTACCGCGTCGCCGAGGGCGTTGTAGGTGTTGCCGCAGTTGGTGTCGGTGCCGGCCTTGATGCCGGCGGCGGCTGCGGTCTCTTTGTCCGGCGAGGTCTTGTGGGCGGTCTTTTCGAAGAAGTCGTCGATGGCTCCGCAGTCCGAGGTGACGAAGCCGTTGAACTTCCAGTCGTTGCGCAGGATGTCGCCGAGGAGTTCTTTGCTGGCGCATGCGGGTGCGCCGTCGATGGCGTTATAGGCGCACATGACGGAGTCGGCCTTGGCTTCGGTGATGGTGGCGCGGAAGGCGGGCAGGTAGGTGTCCCAGAGGTCGTGGCGGCTGGGGTCTACGTTGGCGCTGTGGCGTGTGGATTCGGGTCCGGAGTGAACGGCGAAGTGCTTGGGCGTGGCGACGGTGCGGAAGTAATTCGGGTCGGTTCCCTGCAGGCCTTCGACGAAGGCGACGCCGAGGCGGCTGGTCAGATAGGGGTCTTCGCCGTATGTCTCCTGGCCGCGTCCCCAGCGTGGATCGCGGAAGATGTTGATGTTGGGCGACCAGATGCTGAGGCCGAAGTAGATGGAGTGGATGTTGTGGCGAACGGCCTCGTTGTACTTGGCGCGGGCCTCGGTCGAGATGACGGTGCCGATGTCGCCGAGCAACGCTGTATCCCATGTGGCGGCCATGCCGATGGCCTGCGGGAACATGGTCGCGTAGCCGGAGCGCGCGACGCCGTGCAGGCCTTCGGACCACCAGTCATAGGCGGGCACGTTCAACCGCGGGATGGCCGGCGAGGTGTTGATCATCTGCGAGACTTTTTCTTCAAGTGTCATGCGCGAGACGAGGTCGTTGACGCGCTGGTCGGTCGGGAGGGCCTGGTCCTGGTAGGGCAGGGGCTTCTGCGACTGTGCGGCGAGCGGGGCGCAGAGCGGCGTGCAAAGAACGGCTGAGAGGGCGAAGGCTCGGGCGGCATGGCGCATGGGGTAGATCTCCTGCAACGGCGGGGACGAGGTCCCGGGTCTTACGGGGGGCGGGTGGCTTCGCTTGAAAGGCTCAAGCTGGCTTGATTGCTGATTTTCTATTCGACCCGAACTTTATCCGCCTGCCAGAAGGACTGTCAAGCAGGCCGCGAAGGCGACGGGCCTGCTCGATCAGTCTCCGTGGCTTGACGTAGCTGCCGATCAGGGTGGTTGGTGCGGGGCGCAGAGAGGTCGCTAGCCAGGGGGTAAGCCAGGCGGCTGTGGCGGAGCGAGCGTGTCGTGCATAGCGATCGAGATCGGCTTTGACGATTGCACTGCTGTTTCCCGTGATCGTCGCGCCGCAGAGGATTGCGGATTTGGGCGAGGGCTGTGACACCTAGCCGGTTGGGTCGCAGAGTGTGCGCAGCCTGCAGTACGGCAGGTTCTGCGGCCGAGCGATGCGAGCGACCGGGATGACGAGCCGATGGTGCTGTATCCGTACCGACCCTTGAAGCGCATGGCGTGCCGGTTTGTGCGTGCACCCGTGGGAATGCCGGCTGGCGAATTACTTCATCGGTAAGCCGTTTGGTGAAGGAATGAGGCGACGGGCGCTGGTGCAGAGGCCTGCGCGTGCCGAACTGCGCGGTAGGGAGTGGTTGAGGTTTGTGGCAGAGGTGAAGGGCCTCTGCCGGATCGAGGCGTTGTGGGCTTGCTGGCGGCGGACGAAGCGTATGGCCATGGCGAGTTGCGCAGGTTGGTGATGCCGTCGAAGCAGACGCCGGCGCAGCAGTGAGAGCAGGTGGATCTGCCGGATCACCTCACGGCTTGAGCCGGTTTTCTCCTCATCCAGGGCTTTCCGCTGGTGAGGTTGAGCCTGTACATTTGTAAGCGATTACACATCCCCGGTTGCGAGGTTCCTTTTACGATGCGCTCTCCCCTTTCGCTTGGCCTGATGGTTACAGCAGGCTTGCTGGTCACGACGCTGACGCCTGTAAGCTTGGCGCAGACGGCGACTGTTGAGCGGCCGCCTTCGACTCCGCTGATTACGCATGATCCTTACTTCAGCATCTGGTCGAATACGGACAAGCTGACGGACTCGCCGACACGTCACTGGACCGGGCATCCTCAGCCGATTGCGGGGCTGGTGCGGGTGGATGGACAGACGCTGCGCATCATGGGCCAAGACCCCGGGGAGGCGCCGGCGATGGAGCAGACCGGGATGGAGTTGACGCCGACACATACCCGCTATCACTTTGCGGGCGCAGGCATTGCGCTCGACTTTGCCTTCTTCACGCCGGCCTTCCTTGATGACATGGACCTGCTGTCGAGGCCGGTGACGTACCTGACCTGGACAGCGCATGCGACCGATGGGAAGCAGCATGAGGTGTCGGTGTTTGTGAGCGCGGAGCCGGGGATTGCGACCAGCTATGAGCACCAGCCGGTGACGTTTGCGCGGCACCGGACGGCGACCACGCAGACGCTTTCGGTGGGCACGCGGGAGCAGGCGGTGTTGAACCGGTCGGGCGATGACCTGCGGATCGACTGGGGCTACTTCCACCTGGTGGTGCCGAACGATGAGCCCTCCCAGAGCGCGATCGCGGCGCATCCTGCGGATGATTTCATCAAGACGGGTAAGCTGCCGATGGCGGATGCGATGGACGGGGTGACGGTGACCGACCGCCTGTCCCCCGAGATGGCGGTGGCGCTGCCGCTGGGCACGGTGGGGACGGAGCCGGTGTCGCGCTACCTGATGGTGAGCTACACGGAAGGCTACGCGGTCGAGTATCTGCACCAGCAGCTGCGACCTTACTGGCAGCGCAATGGCAAGCCGGTGTCAACGATGCTCGATGAGGCCGAGGCGCAGCATGCGGCGCTTGAGGCGCGCGGCACGGCGTTTGACAAGGAATTGATTGCAGACCTGACGAAGACTGCGGGGGAGCACTATGCGTGGCTTTGCACGCTGAGCTACCGGCAGTCGATCGCGGCGCACAAGCTGGTGGCGGACGGGACCGGCGCGCCGATGTTGTTTGCCAAGGAGAACAACTCGAACGGCGATATGGCGACGGTCGATGTGCTGTACCCGTCTTCTCCGCTCTTCCTGTTCTTCAACCCGAAGCTGCTCGAGGCGCAGGTAACGCCGGTGCTGCAGTATGCGTCGATGACGGATCACTGGCGCTTCCCTTTCGCTCCGCATGATCTGGGCCAGTACCCGCTGGCGAACGGCCAGGAGTACGGCGGCGGCGAAAGGACCGAAGAGGACCAGATGCCGGTTGAGGAGACGGGCAACCTGATGATCCTGGTCGATGCGATTTCAAGGACTGAGCACTCGACGAAGCTTGCGGAGCGCTTCTGGCCGCTGCTGACGCAGTGGGCGGGCTACCTGAAGGTGCATGGGCTCGACCCGGAGAACCAGCTGACGACGGACGACTTCGCGGGCCACGTAGCGCACAACAGCAACCTGTCGGTGAAGGCGATCGACGCGCTGGGCGCGTACGCGGATATCGCGAAGCTGCTGCATCATGAGGGCGAGGCGAAGCAGTATGGCGCCCTGGCGAAGACGATGGCCGGCCAGTGGATGACGATGGCGAAGGAGGGCGACCATTACAAGCTCGCCTTCAACAGCCCGGGTACGTGGAGCCAGAAGTACAACCTGGTCTGGGACAAGGTGCTCGACTACAACCTGTTCCCGAAGAGCCTGCGGGACTCGGAGATTGCGTTCTACAAGACGAAGCTGAACAAGTACGGTCTGCCTTTGGACAGTCGCAAGACATACACCAAGGAGGACTGGTCGTTATGGACGGCGACGCTGGCCGATAATCAGGCGGACTTCAACGCGCTGGTTGATCCCATCTACCTTTGGGTGAACGAGACGACGAGCCGTGTGCCGATGACCGACTGGTATGACACGATCAGTGGCGAAAAGGTCGGCTTCCAGGCGCGCAGCGTGGTGGGCGGCCTGCTGATCAAGGCGCTTGCCGACAAGCCGCTGGCGGAGAAGTGGCGGGCACGCAGCGAGACCAAGTAACCGGCTCATGATGACTCGAGACCGTCTGGAGGCTCCTTAGCCTCCGGGCGGTTTTTTCTGCGCACGTGTACTGTGGTACGGGCGAGGCCGAGCGAACCGATTGAGTAGCGGAGTTGTCTCTGTTACGGTGGTCACGAGTTTGCCCGCAGGCTGGGCGGGCCGTGTGTACGGTCACGAAGGTATAAGCAGGAGACTATGAATATCAAGGCCGTTGCAAAACGAGCGAAGGTCTCGACCGCGACCGTATCGCGCACGATCAACGGTTCGGACAAGGTGAATCCGGAGACGGCGGCGCGGGTGCACAAGGCGATCTCCGCGCTTAACTTTGTGCCGAACAACAATGCGCGTGCGCTTGGTTCCGGCAGGAGCAGTTTGCTGGGGCTGATCATCTCGGATATTACGAACCCGTTCTTCCCTGAGCTGGTGAAGGCGTTTGAAGATATTGCGCTGAAGCAGGGAAAGGACGTGCTGATCACCAACACCGACTATGACCCTGAGCGCACGATGCACTGCGTGACGCGCATGCTGCAGAGGAAGGTGGACGGGGTGGCGATCATGACGTCCGAGATGGACGATCATCTGACGGACCTGTTTCGCAGGAGCAGCATCCCGGTGGTCTTCCTTGATACGGGGACGCCGGGACCGGGGATCAGCTGCGTTCATATCGACTATTCGGCCGGGGTTGAGATGGCGATGACCCATCTGACTGCGCTCGGGCATCAGAAGATTGCCTTCATCAGCGGTCCGCTGAACCTGACGTCGGCGCGGATTCGTTATCGTGCGTTCATGGACAGCAGTGTGCGCGACCATCTGACGGCAAGCCCGAGCCTGCTTGAGGAAGGCAACCATCGTTCGGACGGCGGCTACGAGGCGATGTGCCGCCTGTTGCGCGGCAAGATCAGGCCGACCGCGGTGTTGTGCTCGAACGATCTGACCGCGATCGGCGCGCTGGGTGCGATCGCTGAGGCGGGACTGAGGGTGCCTGAAGATATCTCGATCATCGGCTTCGACGACATCAAGCTGAGTGCGTATACGTCGCCTGCCTTGACGACGGTGCGGCTGCCGTATGCCGACATCGCGCGGGCGTCGGTGCATGCGCTGCTGGGGTCCACGCAATCGTTAACGGCGACGCTCAGCGAGGGCGAGCAGAGCACGATCGAACCGATCTTCGTGGAGCGGCGGTCGACCGGGCCTTGCCGAAGTGAGTGAAGAGCAACAGCAACTGCGCCCTGATCGCGGGCGGCGACCACTTGGGGGGGTGCGAGCGCCGGCGCGCTTGAGTTGCTGAGGTGAGACCTCAACCCTTTTGCGCGCCAGCGCTCCCACTCCACGAAGTGGCGCCCGTCCGGCGTTAGGACGCGGTTGCCCTTGCTTTACTTGGTTGAAGCGGCTGGCTGGTGGTTCAGCTTCTGCCAGTCTTCCGATTTGGTTGCGCGCAGGCGGTTGTATGCGGTGAGCGCGCGCTCGGCGTCTGCAGGCTTGTGCAGGCGACGGTAGAGACGCGAGAGTTCGAGGTAGGAGCGCTTGCCCACTTCTCCGTCGGGATCGGCTTTGGCCGTCTGCTCAAGCAGGGTGGCTGCCTCTTCGTCGCGGTTTGAGAGCGCCAGTCCGCGGCCCAGGTAGTATTCGGCGTTTACGGATGTGCCGTAGACCTTCAGCATGGCTTCAAGCAGGGGAACTCCGGCAGGATCGCCGAGATCGATCTCCGTGCTGCCCAGGTTGTACATGGCGATCGGGTTCTGCGGAGAGATGGCGAGCTCCTGCTGGTAGGCCTTGCGGGCAGGTTCAAGCTCGTTCATGTGGCGGTAGCGATCACCGAGAGCTTCGAAGAGGTCGGGGTTGCGCTGTTCCCGTTTGAGGGCCTGTTCGTACTCGGTAATGGCCTCGCGGTCCTTGTTCTCCGACGCATACAGCTCCGCGCGCACCTTGTGCACCTGCCATGCGTCGGGGTCGATCGTCGCCATGCGGCTGTAGGAGGCCTGGGCGACCTGGCTGTGGGCGCGGCCACGGTATTCGAGCAGATTCAGGTCGTTGGGCGAAAGCTCGGAGGCCTGGTCAAGAGGCCCGACGGCGCGCTCGGGATGACCGGAGGCAAGCTCTACGATGCCGAGCCATGAGAGGGCTTCGCCGCTCTTCGGGTTGAGGGCGAGCTCCTGCTGAAGTTCGGCGATGGCCTGTTCGTTGTGGCCTGTCTGGTAGAGGAAGACGCCGGTGAAGAGGTGGGCGGAGTCAAGCTTCGGGTTGAGCGCGATCGCCTTTCGGAGCTCTTCGATGCCTGCGGCATTTTTGCCTTCGCGTCCGAGCACGAGGCCGAGATCGAGGTGAGCTTCGGGCAGGTTCGGATCGAGGCGGACGGCGGTGCGGAACTCGCGTTCCGCGTCGGCGCTGCGGCCTTCACGGAGCGCGGTGGCGCCGTGTTGAAAGGCGATCTGGACCTGTGGCGACTGGGCGCCCGCTGGCGGCAGGAAGGAGACGGCGCATGCGAGGACCATGCCGGCGGCAAGTGCGCTTCTGAGGATCATGCTGATTCGAGAAGACTAGTATGGCGGTCCGGCTGCTGTCGAGCCCCGCGACCGGGGCCCGTGTAAGCGGTTGCACGTTCGTGTATGTTGGGTGGGTCGTATTCTTCATTTATTCCCCACCTATTCTCCACTTAGATCTTGCCTGAAAGGTCCCTTCATGACGCGCTGCTCCCTTCTTCTCAAAGGTTCGCTGATTGCTGTTGCGCTTGCCGGCTGCGCGACGTTTCCATCGATCGATGCCCAGGAGCCGAGTGGCCGATGGTCGAGCCAGAAGGCGAATGCTTGGTACCAGCAGCAGCCCTGGCTGGTGGGTGCGAACTTCATTCCGTCGAATGCGATCAACGAGCTTGAGATGTTCCAGGCGGCGACGTTTGATCCGGCCAAGAACGATGATGAGCTTGGGCTTGCCGAGTCGATCGGCATGAATACGGTGAGGGTGTTCCTGCAGGACCAGCTCTCAAAGCAGGATCCGGACGGATTCAAGAAGCGGCTCGATGTCTTCCTGGGGCTTGCGGCGAAGCACCACATCAAGCCCCTGCTGGTGCTGTTCGATTCGTGCTGGGAGACGAACCCGCACCTCGGTCCGCAGCATCCGCCGATCCCGGGCGTGCATAACTCCGGCTGGGTGCAGAGCCCGGGCAAGGAGCGGCTGCTGAACCCCGCCGACGAGCCTGAGCTGAAGGCTTACGTTGTCGGCGTTGTGGGTGCGTTCGCGAACGACCAGCGCATTCTGGGCTGGGATGTCTGGAACGAGCCGGACAACCAGGGCGGCGACAAGATCGAAGATGTGCCGGCGAAGGTGAAGCGGGTGGATGAGTTGTTGCCGAAGGTGTTCGAGTGGGCGCGCTCGGTGAAGCCTTCGCAGCCTTTGACGAGCGGCGTGTGGACGGGTGACTGGTCCGACCCGGCAAAGGAGAGTGCGACGACCCGGATCCAGCTGGCGGAGTCTGACGTGATCTCGTTCCACAACTATGACTGGCCGGAGGGCTTTGAAGCTCGCATCAAGGAGCTGCAGCCGCTGGGAAGGCCGCTGATCTGCACCGAGTACATGGCACGTGGCGCGGGCTCCACCTTCGATGGCAGCCTGCCGGTGGCGAAGAAGTACCACGTGGCGGCGATCAACTGGGGGCTGGTGGCGGGTCGCACCCAGACGTATCTGCCCTGGGACTCATGGGAGAAGCCGTATGTGCGGACGCCGCCTACGGTGTGGTTTCACGAGGTCTTCCGCAATGACGGAACGCCGTACCGGCAGCACGAGGTGGATCTGATTCGCGAGTTGACCGGGCGAGGAACGGGCCAAGCGACGAAGGCCGTGGCGGCGCGCTAGCCCGCCATCCGGGAGCGCCTGGCCCATGGGTGGATGGCTCGGATGCGGCTTGGTAAGCGTTTTCAGCCGGTCGTCCTTGATCCCGGCTTGTGCCCAACTGACGCCGGATCAGCGCCAGATAACGATTTCCCGATGTGATTGCAAGTTGAGTTTGCATGCTGCTTGGTGAGTCCACCATTCGGTGGAGCACGGCCTCCGCCAGGATGATGAATTTCTGTTGACAACCAATGACGTTCGTAACTAGTATCGCGGCTGTTCCTTGTGCAACCGTTTACATGATCACGTCATGCGGCCGTGCGAGGAACCTGCGAAAGCTCTCTGAAGCGCGGAATGCTGTGGATGATTTGAAGCCACATGACATCCGCAAACGTGTCAAGGCAGCAACTCCCTGGAGGTACTTCGTGATGTTAGATCCCCGCAACAGACAACAACTGGCCGCTCTGGTGCTTACGCTCTCAAGCGTGGGCCTGGCGTATGGCCAGACCAACCAGGGAGTCATCGCCGGTAACGTGCTTGATTCGACCGGCGCGGCGATTCCGAACGTCAAGGTCTCGGCGAAGAACGATCAGACGGGCTCTACGTACGACACGGTCAGCACAGGCTCCGGAAACTACCGCTTTCCTTCGATCGCGCTTGGCAAGTACACGATCACGGCAGCCGCGACGGGTTACAAGGGCAGCGTGAACACGGGCGTTGAGGTTCGCGTGGGAACGACCACTGCACTCGACATCACGATGCCGGCCGGCGGCGTGACGGAGACGGTGACGGTTGAATCTGGCGCTCCATCCGTTGAGACGCAGTCGTCCGAGGTGGGTGGCACGGTGTCGGAGCAGCAGATTGTCGATCTTCCGCTGGCACTTGGCGGGGTCGGTGCGATGCGTTCGCCAGAGGCGTTCGTCTTCCTGATCCCGGGTACCGCAGGTCCGGGTACGGCGAACAACAACAACGGGATTTTCATCTCGAAGATTGGCGGCGGCCAGAACTTCGGCAATGAAGTGCTCCTGGACGGAGCCAGCCAGACGCGTTCCGAGAACGGCTCTTCCTTTGACGAAGAGGCGCCTTCGGTGGAGGCGATCTCGGAGTTCAAGGTTACAACGTCCACGCCGGCTGCGGAGTTTGGGCGGACGACCGGCGGTATTGAGAACTTCGTGACGAAGTCCGGCAGCAACCGCTTCCACGGGACTGTGTTCGACATCTTCCGCAACGAGGCGCTTGACGCGAACAGCTGGTTCAACAACGGCAACCTTGCGTACAACCAGTCTGTCGGGAACCTCGCTGCCGCCCTTCCCTTCCATCGTCCGAGCGACAAGCAGAATGATTTCGGTGGTTCATTCGGCGGACCTGTGGCAATTCCGCACCTATACAACGGCCACGACAAGAGCTTCTTCTTCTTCGCCTGGGAGCAGTTCCGCCAGACCCTCGGTGGTACCACAACGAGCTCGGTACCGACGCTGGCAGAGCGCGGCGGTGACTTCCGCGATCGCTTCATCACGGGAGCGAATGGTTTGCCGGTGACCACCGGGCAGATCAATCCCTGCGATGGAACTCCGATTCTGAACGGACAGATCTTTGATCCTGCGACGACGACCGTTGTGGGTGGCAAGCAGTGCCGCTTCGCCTTCCCCAACAACATCATTCCAACAGCCCGCTTTAGCCCGCTGGCAACCAAGCTGCTCGCGTACTATCCTGCGCCGATCAATCCTAACCTGGTTAACAACTACACCCTGGCTTCCTCGTCGCCGATCACCAACACCACCTACACGATTCGTATTGACCATTCGATTGGATCAAACGACAAGATCTACGCGACCTACAGTTCGCGTGAGAATACCCGTAATAATCCGACCAATCTGACGCTGCCAGCGCCGGTCGATCCCGACACCCAGACCCAGGACTTCATCACGCACTTTGCACGTGCGGGATGGGATCACATCTTCACACCGAACCTTCTGAATCACCTGAACCTCGGCTTCAACCGTTCGAACTCGATCAACGGTTCGATCGAGGCGCTGAGCGGGACCAACTACGCGCAGCAGCTTGGCATCCCGAATATTCAGACCGGGTTCCCACGCATCAACGTTGGTGGCTACGTCTCCCTGAGCCGCAATCAGCTGGGTGACAATATCGATAACGGGATCCGCGTCAACGATTCGATCAACCTGACCAAGGGACGGAACAGCTTCAAGCTCGGCGTGGACTACCGGTACCAGCAGTACTCCGCGCTTGCCAACGACCAGGTCAACGGTTTCTTCAACTTTGATGGCAACCAGACCAAGGCTACCTTTGATCCGACGATCTCGGGCTCAACCGGTCTCGGGGGAGCGAGCTTCCTGCTGGGCGCCTTTGATACAGCCGGAACGACGATTCCATCGCACCAGCCACGTTGGATCTCAAACTACTGGGCAGGATTTATCCAAGATGACTTGAAGGTATCGAACGAACTGGTGCTGAACATCGGCCTGCGCTATGACGTCGACCAGCCCCGTCGTGAGGCCACCAACAGCACGTCAAACTTCAGCGAAACCGCGATCGATCCCAGGTCCGGCGTTCCGGGCGCGCTGGTCTTCGGCACGACGTGCCATTGCAACACGCGCTGGGCTGATACCTGGTTCAAGGACTTCGCGCCTCGTATCGGTTTCGCCTACTCGCCGGCTTCGTGGAACAACAAGCTGGCGGTTCGCGGCGGCTTTTCGACGCTCTACGGTCCGCTCCAGTACTCGGACTTTGGCGGCGCAACGCTAACCGGTTATACCAACCCCATCACCCAGAACACCAACGGCTTTGACGCGACGTACCAGATCGACAACGGACTTGCGCCGTACACCATCGGAACCAACCTCGACCCGGCCTTCTATGACAGCGGCGACTCTTCTCGTCCAACCGCCTTCAGCAACTACGTCAAGCCCTCTTATGGACGGCCCGCGCAGGTCAACCAGTGGAACCTGCAGGTTCAACAGGAGCTTGCCAAGGACCTGATCCTGACGGTTGGATACATCGGGTCAGCGGGCGCTCACCTGAAGTCGCAGGAAGAGAACCTGAACAACATCAATCCTTCGAACTTCGGTCTTGGCGACATTCTGAGTCAGCCCTACGTCGCCGCCGCACCGGCGACCAAGGCTGCGCTTCCTTACGCCACCTTCAACACGGCTGCGCAGTACTACCAGTCGCTGCGGCCATTCCCACAGTACGACTTCATCGCTACCGACTGCTGCCTTCAGAATGTAGGTCACAGCTCATACGAGGCGATGGTGGTTTCGGTCGAGCGTCGGATGCGGCAGGGTCTCAACCTGCAGGTCTCCTATACCTGGTCGAAGTCGATCACCAATGCGGATTCGATCATCAACGTGACCAACGGTGTTTCGCAGGAGCAGGATGCGACCAATTCGAAGGGACAAAAGTTCATCTCGAACCAGGACATCCCGCACACGCTGGTGACGGCCTTCACCTACGAGCTGCCGTTTGGCAAGGGTAAGCCCTTCCTCAACTTCAACAACACGTTTGCGCGGTCGCTCATCAGCGGCTTCGAGCTTGGCGGCGTGCTGCGCTACCAGTCCGGCCAGCCGACGAGCTTCAACTGCGCGAACTCGATCCCGGGATATCAGAACTGCATCGCGTTCTCCCGCGTTCCTGGATCGACGCTGCAAAGCAAGGCACGCGTTGGACACATCGATCCGTTCCGTCAGCTTCGCGCAGGCGGTGCCAACATCGGTCCCGATCCGAACGTTGATAGTGAGTACAACGGCCTCGCCTTCCCGACCACGCCCGGTGGAGCTTCGGACAATCCGGTCTATGCTGCGCTGCAGTCCGCACCGGCGTTGTTTGACCAGAACGCACCGGACACCCGCCGCCTGCGGGCAGTCAACTACCAGCCTGGCGGCTGCCCAACCTGCGATGATGGCGGCTTCCAGTTTGGCAACGTGCCTCGCGTCACCAGCGCCATCCGCAACTACCTGTACAACAACGAAGATCTGAGTTTCCTGAAGAAGACGCCTTTCGGCGACGGCAAGGACTTCTTCTTCAAGGTTGAGCTGCTGAACGCATTCAACCGTCACGTCTTCGCGAACCCTGACAACAACCCGTACAGCCCTACCTTCGGCGTTCCCTCGGGCACGATCGATATCTCCCGCCACATGCAGCTGACCGCGCGGATCCAGTTCTGACCCTCTCACCCGGCAGCCTGGCCGGCTGTAGTAACCTGCGGTGGAAGCGCTCTGTAAGGGGGTGCTTCCACCGTTTCTTTTTGCCTGGATCAAGGGTCTTGATGAAGCTCCTCCGCACTGCCCGGCTGCTTTGCGTTCTCGGTGTGCTGTGTGGCGTGTGCCGTGCCCAAGGCAGTGCGGACGGCCAATTACGCGCCTCGTCCGAGCAGGTGCACCGGCTGGTCGAGGATGCGCGTGCGAAGGCGGCGGAGGGTGAGACCGGGGAAGCGAAGACGCTGCTGACCCAGGCGCTTGAGCTGAGCCCGAACTCACCCGAGGCGAACCTCGCGATGGGCAGGCTGCTGCTGGACGCCAGGCAGTGGCCGGAGGCGATGGACCGCTTCGAAACGGTGCTTGCGACCAATGTCCATGCGGGCGAGGCGCGCGCTGGAGAGCTGAAGGCAGCGACCAGCCTGGCGCTTGAAGCGAAGCGCGCGGGCAGGCAGGATGCGGCGTTGCGTTGTCTCGAGCATGCGCGGGAGTCGCTGCCGGACAATCCGGAGCTGCTGCGTGACCTGGGCGTGCAGGCTTTCGAGATGCACCTGCTGGCGCGGGCTGCGGAGGCACTGAACGCCTCGCTCGCGGTGGCGCCAGGCGATGTGCAGACGGTGTACGCGTTGTCGCGTGTGGAGGTTGAGCAGCAGCAGCCGGAGGCCGCGGAAAAGCACCTGCGGGTTTATCTGAAGGCGCGGCCCGGCGACGCAACGGCGCACTACGGGCTTGGGCACCTGCTGCAGATGCAGATGCGGCGGGACGAGGCGGCGGCGGAGTTTCACCGCTCGCTTGAGCTGCAGCCGTTACAGACGGAGTCGTACTACCAGCTGGGTCAGATGGCGCTTGACGATCATCGGGACGAGGAAGCTGCGCCGTTGTTTCGCCAGGTGCTGGGTCGTGCGCCGCAGCATGGCGGAGCGCTGACCGGGCTGGGCATGCTGGACTTCAGAGCGAAGCGTTATGAGGATGCGCGGAGATGGCTGGAGCTTGCGGTGGCGGCCTCGCCTGAGTACCAGCCGGCGCACTACTACGTGGGGCTGACGCTGGGTCGTACGGGGGACAGGGAGGGATCGTCGCGCGAGCTTGCGTTGGCAGCGGAGCTTGCCGCGAAGCAGCAGGACAAGAGCAAGCCGTTGGCCCCGGGGACGCTGCGGTAGCTGCTTCTTTTTCGTTGCGGCAGCCGGCGCCAGGCGTGTGTGCAAACGGTTACACTGCTCCTCGAACCCATGCCTGGATCCGCGTCACGATCCTGTCCTGGAGAGTTCTTCGAGGAGATGATCGTCATGTCTGATGCACGTGGGCGTTACCTTGTCGCGGCTTCCCTGCGGGGCCGGGCAGCCAGCGCGTTGCACGCGCAGAGCACGGAGTCGAAGCCGGCCGCGAGTGGGCTCGTGCACCTCAAGATCAGCCGGCCGGCCGAGCCGCAGTTGATCCCGAAGACGCTCTTCGGCAGCTTCCTTGAACCGATCCGGCAGTCAACCTATGGCGGGCTGTGGGCGGACGCCATCGAAAATCCTTCGTTTGAAGATGGCATGTGGTCGTCGAATAACGTGGCGACGATGCTGCGGGAGCGGCCGGAGTTGCGGCGTGGTTCTGAGGTGGGCCTGCCGCTGCCGTGGGAGCCGCTCGATCGAGCGCAGGGTGCGCGCTATGCGCCGGTGCGTGGCGATGCAGCGAACTCCTACGAGTCCGTGCTGCTGATGGCTTTGCCGGGGAAGGAGGTAGGGATCCTGGAACGGGTGTACCTGCCGGTCGAGCGTGAGCTTCTATACAACGGCAGTATCTGGGTGAAGCATGTTGAGGGCCCTGGGCAGGTGAAGATCTCTCTGCGGAGGCATGATCAGCCGGCTGCGGTGCTTGCATCGGCGACGATCGATGCTGCAAAGACAGGTTGGACCAGGTACCCGTTTGTGCTGACATTGAATGCAGGCGATGTGGCGCCGCTCGATCCGCTCGACTTTGTCATCTCGTTGAGCGATGACGCGCGGGCGCAGGTGGATAACGTCTCGCTGATGCCAGCGGATGCGGTCGAGGGCATGGATCCGGATGTGATCGCGCTGGCGCGTGATCTCCGTTCGCCCAATGTGCGGTTCGGCGGCAACTTCACCTCGCACTATGACTGGCACGACGGGATCGGCCCTTCAGACAAGCGCATTTCGAAGGTTAACCTGTCGTGGGGCATTCCTGAATACAACACGTTTGGCACCGATGAGTTTCTTGCCTTCTGCAGGCTGATCCATGCTGAGCCGCAGATCGCGTTGAACCTTGGAACCGGTACCCCGAAGGACGCGGCGGACTGGGTGAGCTATGTGAATCAGCATTGGGGAGACCACAAGGGCGGCGGCCTATGGGAGCTTGGCAACGAGCTTTGGGGCGACTTCCAGGTGGGCTATCCGTCGCTTGAGCGTGTGGCGGCGAAGACGCTTGCGACCAGCCAGGCGATCCGTGCGGTTGACCCGCATGCGCGTTTGATCGCTACAGGCGCCGATGAGGATCACTTCAGGGAGTGGAATGCGCAGCAGCTTGCAACGCCGAGCGACACCTTCAACTACCTGTCCACACACTTCGTCGTGACCGACGCTGTGCAGCTGCGGGGCGCGAGCGCTGACTTCCGCACGCAGGCCGCGCTGGCGCTACCGTGGGGACTGGCGGAGCGGATGCAGGCGATCAAGAAGCAGATCGTGGAATCTGGGCGGCCGGAGGTGAAGGTGGCGTTTACCGAGTGGCTGATGATCTCTGATTCGCACACCGGGCCGCACTTCTCGAATCTCGGCGGAGGTATCTTCGCGGGTGGCTTGCTGAACATGCTGCTGCGCAACTCCGATGCGATCGGCGTCTCTGATATGACGGGCATTATCGACTTCGCGGGGATCGTGAAGCACCGCGGCCGGGCTTATGGGACCCCGGCGTACTGGGTCCTTCGGTCTTATAGCAACGCGCATCCGCACAGTCTGCTTCAGGTCTCGTCAGACTCGCCGACCTACAGCGTGGCGCATGGAGTGAACCGGCTGCCGGAGATCGCGAACGTGCCGTACCTCGATACCGTTGCCGCACTCTCAGAGGACGGAAAGAGCGTGGTGCTGTTCTGCGTCAATCGTCACCTGAGCCGCGCCGCGACGGCGGAGATCGATCTTCAAGGGTTGGGAGTGAAGCCGGGTACGGCGAAGGTTACAACGCTCACCGGCGAGAACATCCTTGTCGAAAACGATGAGCTTGAGCCGAACCTGGTGATGCCCGTCGTGCGCAGCGAGAGCTTCAGGCAGAAGCTGACGCATACCTTTCCGAGTGCGAGTGTGACGGTGATCGAGGTGCCGCTCGGCTGACGGCAGCAGGCAACGGCAAGCGCGCTGTGATTGCGGACGGCGACCATTTGGGGGTTATGGTTAAAAGGCGACGGGTAGGATTGCTGGTGGGCAATCCTCCCCGTTTACGTGGTGAGTGAAGAGGATCAGAACTGCACGCGCGCTCCAAGCTGGACCTGGCGTGGCGAGTAGATGAAGTTGCTGTTGGCGCTGCCGGCAAAGGTGGTCGGATCAAAGACCCCGAAGGAGGTGTTCGGGGTGAGGACATTGGGCGTGGTCGCGGTGCCGGCGGTGAAGCCGTAGGCGTTGGTGCTCGAGACGCCGGTCACGTTGAGGTGGTTGAACAGGTTGAAGGATTCGGCAAGCAGCTCGGCGTCGAAGCGCTCACGAATCTTGAAGCGCTTCGAGACCCGCATGTCGAGCAGCAGGTCGCGCCGGAACTTGAAGGTGTTCCGGTCAAGCCCTGGCAGGCGTGCCGCACCGCCGGTGCCGTTGATCCCGCCGGAGGTGCTGGCTGCCGCATTGACGCCGGTCGCGTTCGCACCGCTGCCAAGGATCACACCGTTGAAGTTCCCCGTAACGCCGGCGGAGTAGGGCAAGCCGCTCTGGCCCGAGAAGCTGGGGGCGATCTCGTAGTTATTGAGCAGGTAGCCGAGAACACCGTTGAAGTGGGACGGCGTGTTGTAGATGGCGTAGGCGACGATGCGGTTCGGCACGTTCTGGTTTGAGTTGCCGTAGTCGGCCCGCAGGTTGGCAGGGTCGAGCTGCAGATTGGTCGAGGTGAAGGTGGTGTTGTTCTCTCCGTAGTCGAGCGCATGCGACCAGGTGTAGTTGGCGCTGAAGGCGAGGTTGCGCGTGGTCTGGTGCTTGAGCTGGAAGACGACGGCTTCGTAGTTCGAGTTGACACCCGAGAAGATGTCGGTGGTTGAGCCGTAGGCGGAGTTGGGGCGGCCATTGGCGCTGAGATTCGAGGCGAGCTTGCGGTAGTAGGGAATGGTGATGGTCTTTGTGGGAACGGCTCCGCCGGCTGCGATGGTGTAGCTGACGGTGTCGTTGGCTGCGGGCAGGTTGGTGTCGACGAAGTCTGGCAGCCGGCGTCCGAAGGCAGCGAGCCAGGTGACGCCGAGGGTGGTGTTGTAGCCGAGGTCCTGCTCGACGGTGAGGTCGGCCTGGTGGATCTCAGGCAGCTTGAAGTTGCGATCGAAGTAGTAGACAGCGGTTGAGCTTGAGGGTGTGAAGTTCGTAGGGTTGACGATCTTCGGGAAGGTGGGGCCGCCGGTGAGGCTGCTGGTGGCGGTCGTCTGCAGCTGGCCCGCGGTATTGCCGGTCTGGGCGATTGCGTTGTAGATCGTCGAGTTGATCAGTCGCGCGTAGAACTCGCCGTAGCCACCGCGGAGGACGGTCTTGCCGGTGCCAAAGGCGTCCCACGCAAAGCCCACGCGCGGTCCGATGTTCGAGCGGTTATCGGGGAAGGCGCTGGTCGAGCCGTTGACGAAGGTGGAGGTGGCGTTGGGGATCTGCGGCGAGGGAAGCTGCTCGTACTCGTAGCGCACGCCGAGGGTGAGCGAGAGCTTGCGATTGACCTTCCACTCATCCTGGATGAAGCCGGCGTAGTC
The DNA here is from genome assembly GCA_964247475.1 of uncultured Acidobacteriaceae bacterium. GTDB lineage: Bacteria > Acidobacteriota > Terriglobia > Terriglobales > Acidobacteriaceae > Edaphobacter. The sequence goes on from CAXTUS010000010.1 coordinate 18,695, forward strand.
CTTGGTCTGGAACTGGAAGCCGAGCGGCCCGAAGCCCTGGGTGTAGCCGGTGTAGCACTCGACGGGAACTTCCGAGTAGAGCTTCGAGGCTGGGTCCTGGACCGCGGTGAAGCAGCCATTCGGCTTGTTGAGGTCAGAGAAGTACTCGGTGAGCGGCGCGAAGTTGGAGCCGCCGTAGGTAAAGCCGCCGTACTGGTACTGCAGGTTCTGACTGAGGTCGTCGGTGTGCAGGAAGTCCACACCGAACTTCAGGTTGTGATTGCCGTGCACCAGGTTGATCGTGTCCGAGACCTGGTAGCGGCGTTCATCGGGGTAAGCGGGCCGGTTGAGGAAGGTGGCAGTGCCGAACTGGAAGGCATTGCTGATGTTGACGTTGGGCGGGATCTGGTAGGGGTTTGTGTAGCCCGCGGGGTTGTCAAGGATGGTGTTCTCGTACGCCGTGGGGCGCTGGTTGAACTCGTACTCGAGATCGCGACCGTACTGGTAGCGGATCTGGTTCGAAAGTGTGTTGGTAAGGATGGTATCGAGCTTGCCGATGGCGAAGGTGTCTTTGACGAAGTCGTCACCGAAGCTTGCAGTGCCGTAGGCCAGGGCAGAGGTTGCCGTCTGGATACCGGCGGGCGAGGTCCAGCGCAGCCGGTTGAGCTCAAGCGTGGCATGGTTGCGGCTGTTGATCTGCCAGTCGAGCTTGGGGAAGAAGATGTCCTGATCGCCGGTGCGCGGTGTGATGCCGGTCATCGAGGTGAGCCCCGCGATGCCTGCGAGTTGCGCGTTATACGCGGTGGTGTACTGGGCCGGCGTCACCTGACTGACAGCGCTTGTGACGACCGTGCCTCTGGTTCGATTGATGACCGGGGCGATGCCTGCAAGATTGGCTGCCAATGCGCAGATACCGCCGTCAACGGTTGCAGTGGTGGTGCCGGCGCAGGTAGGGACGGCCGCATCGGGCACGGCGTAGAAGGTCGACGGGGAGCTTGGTGCGCTGACGCCCGGGAAGTTGCGCAGGAACTTGTCGAAGGCGAAGAAGAAGAAGAGCCTGTCCTTGAGGATCGGTCCGCCTATTCCGATACCGGTCTGCTTGCGCCAGTCCTTGGGCTTGAAGACCTGGCTCTGGAAGAGCACTGGTGCGGTGCTTACCTGGACGGCATGCGTGGTGAAGGGGTTCTTCGCGCCCCATCCTGCGTCGCGATCAAAGAAGTAGGCCTCGCCGTGGAACTGATTTGAACCGCTGCGGGTGACGGCGTTGACGACGCCACCGGCGGAGCGCCCGTACTCGACCGAGTAGTTCGAGGTATTGACCTGGAACTCCTGGATAGAGGCTTTGGCGGTGGAGTAGCCGACGCGGGTGCGGCCGCGCTCTTCTGAAAAGAAAGCCTGGTTGTCATCCGCGCCGTCGAAGGTGACGTTGTTCAGCAGGGTGGACTGGCCGCGAAAGCTGAGCAGGCCGAAGCCGCCGCTATCTGCGACGACGCCGGGCGTGAGCAGGGCGTAGGAGCTCCAGCGATAGTTGTTCACCGGCAGATCTTCAAGCACCTTGGTCCCGATGGTGTTTGAGAAGTCGTTATTGGTGGTGTTGATGGCAGGCGGCGCATCGGTAACTTCGATGGTTTCGGTGGCGGAGCCGGTGGTGAGCTTGGGCTGCACGTCGGTGAGCGAGCCGACCGTCACGGTTACATTGGTTGACTTGTAGATCTGGAAGCCGGGCGCGGTGACGGTGACGGTGTAGACGCCGGGCGTGAGATGGATGATGCGGAAGAATCCGGAGGCGTCTGAGACCAGATGCTGTTCGAAGTTGGTTGAGTTCGAGCGGACGGTGACGTCTGCGTTGGGGATGACAGCTTCCGAGCTATCGGCTACTGTGCCACCGATGGCTCCGTCTACAGCCGATTGCGCATGGGACGGGATAGCCGCGCCCGCTGCGATGGTCGCGCAAAGGGCGTACTGCTGGATCTTGCTCAGCGTCATCTAGTTCTCCTGAAGGGTTTGCTGCGAATGGGGGAGTCTGGGAGGCTCAGATTTTGGCGTCGTGAGCGTGCTCCTGCAGAGCGGTGCCGGGGTTGCTCTGATCTTCGCAGCGCATCGTTGCATCCCTGTCAAAGCGCTGTGAATACAGGGTGAACGGCGGTAGGCGGAGAGGGCTGCCATGGTGCGGCGGCCGTCACTCTCGCGCGGGGGCAGCCGCGGCTGTATGAGAGCGAGGCAGGTTCAAGATGCGGGGGGCGGGCGCCATGGCCGAGCGGGGGCTGAGCCAAAGTCGAGCGGGGGCCGAGCCAAAGCCGAGCGAGGGCTGAGTGACTTCGCGCGAAACCTTAGCTCACCTGTCCTGCGATACCCGTTGCGCGCAGCACCAGCAGGGTCATGTCGTCTCCCTGCGCGGAGCCGGCGGTGAAGTGGCTTACTTTCGCGAGGATCTCTTCGATGACGCTTTCGGCTTCACGATTATGGCCCGTGGCAGACGCAAGCAGGGCGTGCTCGAGACTATCCTCACCCCACTCGTTGCCGCGCAGATCGGAGGCTTCGCTGATGCCGTCGGTATAGGCGAGCAATAGGTCTCCTGGATAAAGCAGGAGCGAGCCACTTTCGTACGCGGCGCCGGGCAGCAGGCCGACCACGCTGCCGCCACAGCGAAGGCGTTCGATAGACCGATCGGCACGCAGCAGGAAGGGAGGGTTGTGGCCTGCATTGATATAGGTGAGCGTGCCGGTGCCGGGATCGTAGAGGCACAGAAAGAGCGTCGCGTAGTGGCTGGCGGAGGAGACCTCGTAGAGCAGCCGGTTCAGGTGCTCGACGCGGCTTGTGATTGTGGCATCGGGCAACAGCATAAGCGCATGAATGGTGGCGCCAAGCGAAGCCATCAGCAGCGCGGCGGGTACGCCCTTGCCGGCGACGTCGGCGATGACGATGGCAAAGCTGCCGGATGCAGTCCGAAAGAAGTCGTAGTAGTCTCCGCCGATCTGCGCAGCGCTGCGATAGAAGACGGCTGCGTCAAGCCCCGGAACCTCGGGCAGCAGCGCCGGCAGGAGACGTTCCTGCACCTGGCGGGCGACCTCCAGCTCGCGATGCGCACGTGCGCGTTCGACGGCCTGCACGCTGATCGAGTGGATGAGTTGCGCGGTCTCGAAGCCGCGGCCGATCTCGGGGCCGCCGTCGCGCAGAAACCGGAGTTCGGCTGCGGAGAAGGCCACGCCCGAGGTGCGTCCCAGCGTGGCAAAGCCGACTAGGTCGGCGCGTCCTGCGAGTGGCAGGAGAACCTGTGCGTGCAGAGAGACGAGTGCGTCGACCTCCGACGGGGTAGCGAGCAGCTGCCAGCCGTCCGGCTGCGCGTGAGGTTGCGCAGCAGAGACAAAGAGTGCCGGGCGATGGTCGCGCTTCATCCTGGACACGGTGGAGCAGCTGGCAGGAAAGGCGATGCCGTCGAGCTCCCCGGGCGGCTGCGGCTGAAGGGTGTAGCTGGTCTTTTCGCGAAGCAGGAGATAGAAGTGCGAGAGCCCCAGCGCATCCGAGATGCGTGCGGGAACGATGGTCAGAAGTTCTTCAAGCGACTGGGTGCGGCTTGAAAGATAGAGCAGCTCTTCGTAGAGCGCCCGGGTGGCATGAGGGCGGCGGGTGAGCGGTCGCAGGATGAAGCGGCGCAGACGCTTGAACAAGGACGGTTTGGCTCGGCTCATGTTTTGCGCAGAAGATGCGGTGACGTTTTGGCTGATGCCAAGGTGTGGGTTGCGTGAAGGGGAAGGCGCAGGAAACGAGAGAGTGGCTCCATGTTCCGCGAAGGGAGGCTGGCGGTCAAATACTTCCTTCGAGAAAAAAGACAGTCCGGGTGAATCCAAAGTTTTTCTTCTTTCGTTCCCTCTGCGGGCCCCCGTGAAATCTCCTTGCGCGTGTATGGCGATCAACCGCCAGTCACTCGCGTTCATCCGTTCTGTTCAACAGGAAACAACGGAGCGTGTATCGTGCGTTTATCTCTACCGAGTGTGAAATCTCCATCTACCGATCAGCCCTTGTCTGGCCGGCGTTCTTTTATGCGGAATGCCGGGATGTTTGGTCTTGGCGCCGCTTCGCTGACCTTTGGTTCCCCGCTGGCGCTTGCCGACGAGCGCGAGACGGCTGCCGAACAGCAGCAGGAACACGCCCAAAGCAAAGACTCGGTAGCCCAGATCTTTACCGCGGCGCTGATTGCAGAAGATCTTGCGACGACCTTTTACTTCAACGCGCTATGCGGAAACGTGATCCAGGACCCGAACCTTGCAGGCCCGGGAGGAAGTGCAACCCATGTAAGCTCCGGCGGTAACTTCGGCAATGTGGCCTATATTCGCGCTGCTCTTACAGAGGAGATCGCGCATGCGAACCTCTTTCGCAGCCTGCTCGGTATCGCGCAGCCGGCCAAGGATCCTGCGCAGACCTTCTACTTCCCTGCTGGCAGCTTTGACACGTTGGCCGGCTTCACGGGACTTCTTGATGCCCTGGAGAATGCTTTTATCGGTGCATATCTGAACGCGATCCAGGAGTTTGCCTCGAAGGCTGCCTTCCGCAAATGCGGGATCTACCATCATGAGGACGAAAAGTACAAGGCCGAGGATCTGGCTTACTTTGCCAAGGTAGCGGCATCGATCATGGGCGTAGAAGCGGAACACCGTGTGCTTGGCAGGGTGATCAGCAACACCAATCCAGCCAATAACGTGGATTACGAACAGACCGATGGATTGAACGCTGTATACAACGGGCCTAAATCGGCTGTTGTTGCGCTGACGCCGTTCCTCACTCCAAGCACGGGGCCCGGATACTCACTCGCGACTGCGCTCGCGAACCAGGGATCCGTATCTCAGCCTGTGGGCGGGCCGCCTGCGTCTTTTTAGCAAGACCAGCCGCAGGATTCTTTCTGGGGGTGGAGCTGGAGGCGAACTCCTAACTTCACCCCCGTCCTGTTGAGCTGCGACTTGATTACAAAGGTTGCTGCGGTCGGAACTCCGTCGTCGGTAGGGCGCAAAGCTGTTTCGCGTTGACGCGGCCGCCTTCAAAGTCGATCCTCGCCTGTCGCCGCGCTGCGTATGCTCTGTGCTGCGTCTGCTCTGTGCTGCTTCTGCTCTGTGCTGCTTCTGCTGCCTTGTAGGTGGGAAGGTGCGCAGGTCGGCCCTGTTCACCCGCCGCCTGGAGTAAAGCGCCTCTCCGACCGCCCACATCAGGCAGACGGAATTGGACGTTTCCAACAGGTATGTTCGCCGTTTATTCGCCTACAATCGTCGCATGAGAGTTCTTGATCCTGTCCAGGTGCTCAGCATCGTGATCGGCAGAATGGAGCAGCGTGCGAATGCCCTGGAAGGGGTGCACATGCAGGGCTGCGAGCAGACGGCAATGGAGTTGAGGAAGTTTTCAGAGATGCTGAAGCGCGCGCGAAGTTACGTGGCGGGACAGCGCGGGTCTACCGGAGAATCGCTGGAGCGGGTAGCATCTCCTGTGATCGAAGAACCGGCCCGACGGCCGCGCCGATAGCGCAACGAAGCTGCAACGGGAACGCAACGAAGACGAGGCAATGATGCGAAGACGTGCACGTTTGACAGGCTCCCGCCAGTCCCCCATTTTGGCTGCGGCTCTGCTTGCCCTGCTGTTGGCCGCGGCCACGTTGCCGCTCGAAGCGCAGTTCGGCGGCGAGCCGCAGAAGCCGCTGCCTGCTCCTGCAGTGGATTGGGACGCGGAACAGGATCAGAAGAACATGATGGATCAGCTCGGGATCAAGGCTCTGCGCCCGGGTCTGAGCGGCGACGAGAGCGCCCCGGATCACGCCAACTATGACGAACTGCTTGGCGCGAAAAGGCTTGGCATGCCGGCCGACTATCGTACGGCGACGATGCCTCCGGTGAACGCCGCCCTGCTCTCAGGCCAGCTCGCAGGGCGACAGCATGACGGTGGCCACACCGATGCACCGAACTTCAAAACTTTCACAGGCTGGGCGGGCCGGGAGATGGGTCGCACGGTACACAAGGATTAGAGTCGCGCGTGAATCTAAGAAAATTACGTGATGAGGTAGTAGTTCTGTCGGCTTTGCTGCTTGGTACGGCGCTTTCCGGGTCCGGTCAGCCAGCAGCGAAATGGATCGGCACCTGGTCCAGTTCGCAACAGGTTCCTGAGCCGCAAAACGCGCTGCCTGCAAAGGACCTGGACGATGTGACACTGCGTGAGACGGTTCACGTCTCCCGTGCGGGTGCCATGCTCCGTGTGCACCTTTCGAACGCGTTCGGGACGCGACCGCTGCACCTTACCTCGGTCCACATTGCTCTACCTGCTCTTTCCGGCGGAGGTTCGATCGATCCAGCTTCCGATCGTCGGGTCCTCTTCAATGGCCACAGCGACGTGTTGATCCCGCCTGCCGCCGAGTATTGGTCGGATGCCCTCGCCTTCCCTCTCACTGCCCTCTCCGATCTGACAGTTTCCCTGCATGTTGAATCTGAGCCCGGCCAGCAGACCGGACATCCGGGCTCGCGCCAGACCACCTTCTATGCAGCGGGTGACAGGACGGCCTATCCAACCCTCGCGTCGGCGACAAAAGTGGAGCATTGGTACTTTCTGGCAGGGATCGATGTGCTGGCCGCGGAGTCTGACTACGCAATCGTGGCGCTCGGCGACTCGATCACGGATGGGCGTGGCGCGACCACGAACGGCAATGATCGCTGGACCGATGTGCTGGCTCGCCGCCTTGAGACGGATCAGCGTAGACGCGGCCTGGGCGTGCTGAACCAGGGCATCGGCGGCAACCACCTGCTGACCGATGGACTTGGTCAGAATGTGCTCGCGCGCTTTGACCGCGATGTACTCGCGCAGCCTGGTGTCCGTTCCGTGATTGTGCTTGAAGGGGTGAACGACCTGGGAGGCCTGGAACGCGTGGCGAAGGCTACGCCTGAGGCTCATCAGGAGCTGGTCGACCATGTGCTTGGCGCCTACCGGCAGATCATCGCACGCGCGCATGCGCACGGCATACAGGTGATCGGCGCGACGATCATGCCCTACACCGGCTCCGACTACTACCATCCGGGCGGGGCCAGTGAGCAGGACCGACAGAGGGTGAATGCGTGGGTGCGGGAGCGGGGCCACTTTGATGGTGTGATCGACTTCGATCGTGTCATGGCCGATCCGCAGCGACCGGAGTGCCTGCTGCCTGCATATGATTCTCAAGACCATCTTCACCCTGGCCCGGCCGGCTACCGGGCCATGGGTGAAGCTGTCGATCTGGCGCTCTTTCCCTAGTGCTTCAAGTTTGCCGGTTGTGCAGAGCGACCGTCTACGGCGTATTGCAGCAGTGTTGTCGCGCGGTCAGAAATCGATCCTGGCAGAGACCTGTCCATTGCGTGCGCCGCCCGCGTCTGAAGAGATACTGCTGGTGATCAGCCCAAAGCTGGGCGAGCTGATGTTCATGTTCGGGTCGCCCAGGTTGGTGTGGTTCAGCACGTTGGTGAAGGTACCTTCCGCACGTAGCTTGACGCGCTCCGTAATGGAGAAGGTCTTGCTGACGCCGGTCGACAGGTTCACCGTGCCAGGCCCGACCACCGATCCAACCTGAGCGTTGCCGAAGCGTCCGATCGGCAGAGGTGAAGGGCCTGCTCCGCTGCCGGTCGTGCAGGCAGTGCCGGGCTGCCAGCCTGGATAGCCGGGGCAGGTGAAGGCGGCGGCGTTGACGAAGTTGAGCCGGGTACGTGCGGCCGGCTTTGCGCTGACGCCCGGGACCAGATCCACCTGCTGATTACGGTGACCGCCATCGAAGCCGGCTGCCGAGCCGTTGAGACCTGATCCGGTTCCGGATGGATCGCCCTGTCCGCTGGGGAAGTAGGGCGATTCAAAGGGGCCGGACTGCCAAAGGAAGATGCTTGAGATGCGCCATCCGCCTACCAGGAGGTCAGCTGCCCTGGGCATCGAACCACCGAAGGCTCTGCCGCGGCCGATCGGCAGGTCATAGACCATCGTCGTGTTCCAGCGATTGCGGCGGGTGCCGAAGACGTTGCCGAAATCGACATGACGATCAAGGATGCTGGAAGCGCGTGCGCCACCGCTTTCGCCGGAGAAGCCGGTGTTGGCCGGCCCCTGGTTATCTGCGAGTGCCTTGGCAAAGGTGTAGGCGGAGTTGAACTGCAGGCCCTGCTGGAAGCGGTGATTCACCTCTACCTGCAGTGAGTGGTAGCTTGCGTTGGCGCCGGTATCGCGCGAGTTGATGCGACCCCAGTTGGGATAGCGGCGAGCGCTCAAGGGCTGATTGTTTGCCGAAACCGTCGAGGAGAACGGCAGCGTGTTTTCGTCGGGCGCCCATACCAGCTGGCGGGTCAATGATCCGATGTAGGAGACGCGGCCTGCAAAGCTCCTAGGGAATTCGTGATCGGCACTCAGGCTGAACTGCTCTGTATAGGGGTCTTTCCAGTTGGTGCTGTTCGCCGTACCGAAGTAGCTGGTGCCGTAGCAGTTGGCGCAACCACCATTACCGGCGCCTGAGTAAATCACCGGGAACTGATAGCCGATGCTGTGCGAGGCGGGGTCGTAGGTATTGGTATATTGCGAGGTCTGCGCCTGCAGCGTGCCGGTAAGCGAGTAGAAGTTCGAGCCGAGCACCGTGATGTTGTACATGCCGAAGCCGCCGCGGAGAACCGTCTTCTCATCGTGGAAGGGCCTGTAGGCAAAGCCGAAGCGAGGCATGAAGCGCAGATGCGGCACCTTCTTCAGGCCTGAGGGATAACCTGCCTCGCTGTTGCTCAGCACCGGCATACAGGGTGCGCCGTTGATGATGCCGCCACCGGAGCTTCCCGTGCCATAAGGCAGGCATGCGTTGGCACTCGAAAGGAAGTTGGTCGCAAGCAGGCTCTGTTTGCCATCCGGATAGATCGATGCGCCGGACTTCAGGACGCTGGTGTCGAAGTTGCCGATGTCGCCGTTCGGATCAGAGTAACCAGGGTGCAGCTCATAGCGAAGCCCATAGGTCAGTGTCAGGCTTGGCGTCGCCTTCCACTGGTCCTGCACGTAGAAGTGGTAGTGATCGGTTTTGCCGTCGTTATCCTGCTGCACGACGTCATAGAACGTCTGGTAGGGCGTGCCGATCAGGAAGTCCGCGAAGTCTACCCCGGTGAAGAGGCCGGCGCTGTTGTTCGTGTTGAACTGGAAGGTGCCGTAGTTATCGGAGCCGTTGAAGCCAAGCGGTGTCACTGCCTCGAGGCTGCGGATGTCGAGTCCGGCGCGGATCTGGTGATTACCCTTCGAATAGGTGACGGCATCGGTGTAGACGAAGGTGTTGGAGTTCGAGGTGGAGCTCAGACGGTCCGCGTTCAGCGCACTCAGGTTGTTGAAGTCGAGCTCCGGGATGCCGTTGTAGAAGAGGTTCTGCAATCCCGTCAGGCCCAGACCCTGGGTGAAGCCCTTGCCGTCAAAGCTGTTTGTAGTACCGGTTGAGAACAGGGTGAAGCCGAACCCGGCCTCGTTGATGACGCGAGGCGTGATGGTGTAACTCGCACTCAACTTCAATACGCGTGACTTGTTCGCGTTGGTCGAAGAAGGAACGAGCAACGCCTGTGGTGAGTTGATGGGGAAGTTCTTGAAGGTAAAGCGACCCCACAGCAGAAATCTCTGGTTCGACCCGAGGTACTGGTCTCCACGCACATCGAACTGATTCGACGAAGCACTCGAATCCTTGTTGACCTGGTAGTTCGGCACACCGTCGTCGTTGTAGGCGGCAGGGTCGCCGATGTTCGGATCGGGGTAGAGTGCAAGCAGCTTGGCAGAAGCTGCGTTGACGGAGGGCAACTTGGTGCCATAGCTGCCACCGGTGTTCGGGTTCCTCAACCCGGTGAAGGGTGTGCTGTCAGAGGTGTAGCGGGAAAAATCACCCTGCTTCATCAGCGTGCTTGGCACCTTGTAGAAGCTGGTGGTTTGAGAAGGATGACGCCAGCCTTCGTAGGCGCCAAAGATGAAGGTGCGGTTATGACCGTCGTAGAGGTGAGGAATGACCACGGGCCCGCCGAAGCTGCCGCCAAAGGTATTCGAAACCAGCTTGGCTTTTTTCACGGTCGTCGGATAGGTGTAGGGGATCGCGTCAAACGCAGCGATCTGGTTGTACCAGAAGGCCGAGCCGTGGATGGTGTTTCCGCCACCCTTGGTGGTGATCGTAACCTCACCCGGTTGGCCAAACTCTGCATTGTTCAACGCACCATCGGCGCGGACCTCCGAGATCGACTCGCTTGACGGGAAAGCATCCCCGATGGGTGAGTTGCCGGTCGCGCTCTGGATGGTGATGCCATCGACAGCGACCTCTGTCTGGAACGGCAGGCCGCCCTGCAGAGAAAAGCTTCCATGGTCGCCCTGGACCCCAGGCAACGTGCCGATGATGTTGAGCGCGCTGGTACCGTTCGCGCTCGCACGTGTGTTCACCGGAAGATTTGCTACATCGGCCGCTGAGTACACGGCGTTGATCGAAGGCGTATCGGTCTCGATGGCGCTTACCGTGTCGCCAGAGACGTGGACCTCCTGTTGGACGCTGCCGACATCGAGTGCCACATTCAAGCGCAATTCCTGGCGCGATGACAGCGTGATATCGGTCGCTGAGTATTGATTGAAGCCAGAGGACGCAACATTGAGCGCGTAGTGCGCAGCTTTGACATCAACGAAGCTGAAGTTGCCTCCAGCCCCAGTCTGGGTTGTCCTTACCGTCCCCTCATCCGTGTTGGTGAGGGTCACAGTGGCACCTGCGATGACGCCTTGCTGCTTGTCCGCAACGACACCGACGATACTTCCCTGCACGGACTGCGCAAACATGCTGGGGGAGAGCACAAGTGCGGAACTGGTGATGGCGAAACAATGCGCCAGGAAACGTGAGTTGAGCTGAGAACGGTAGACCAAGAAGCCTCCTGGAGGATGAGCAGAACGAAGAGACACGCGCATGCAGACCGCAGGCTTTAGGTGACGGCGGGCGCAGAAGCATAGAGTCGGGCCGGGTGATTGGCTCTAATCTAGCGGATGCACTTCTCGAAGCTATTGAAAATAATGTAAATTCTCGCTCAGCTGAAGCACGTGTCCCTTGTTGCTGTGAAGTCGGCGCAACGCACAAAGACTGGCGCTGGAGAGGCATGTCTCCCCTGCGCAACCAGAGGAGCGTGTCCGGCAGCATGCTCTTCGCTGCTTAGTCCCGGTGAGGCGCGGTCTTTAAGCGCCGACGCGCGGCGGCCTCGATCTGCGGCCGGATCACTTCGGGATCATCCATGTCACGCAGCGCGGCAGCTTCGGCCTTCGTCTTCGGTCTTGCAAGCCGCGCCTTCGCACTGTCAAAGACACGCGGATCGGACGGCCGGACGGTGAATGGTTCCAGGTGGGGCGTGGAGTCAAAGACGCCAAGCAGATCACCCGCAAGCGCATCTTCAAGGTTCAGCGAGCCGAGCCCCAGCAGCTGGTTGATGGTTCTCGTGATACTGCCCATGCTGCTGTGGCTGTGCGCGATGGCACCTTGCCTGACCCAGGGACTGGCAATGGCAAGGATGCTGCGATGCGCGTCCACGTGATCCACACCACCCTGCGCGTCGTCTTCCGTGATGAAGACCGCAGAGTCCTTCCAGGCGGAGCTATGCGAAAGGAAGGCGACAATCTTCCCGAGTGCAAGATCGTTATCCGCTACGTACGATGCGCGGTAAGGGTAGCCATCTAAGGGCCGGATGTCCGCGGTGTGGTCGTTCGGCAGCCTTATCACGATCAAGGCAGGCAGACTGCCGTGAGCAAGCCGTTGGCTGAAGTCGCGTTCGAACTCGGCGGCGCGCACCTGGTCCGGAATGCCAAGATTGAACGTGGGGAAGTGCCGGTCACTTGATTCGAAGATCGGCAACGGAACGGGTGAGTTGAGCAGCAAGCGCTGCCCTTCAGGCGCAAGGCCGTCCTCTTCGTCACTGCCCTCGACCTCAAGTCCTTCGCCATAGTTCAGTATCTTCCGGCCGGCGCCGGCTACGTGCTCCCACAACGAGCCGAACTGCGGCTCATCCTCCGGCATGGGGCCATCCGCGCCGCCGAACAGGGCCCTGCGCCCAGGCTCCTCTGCGGTGACAGACGACGTGCGTCTGCCCCCGTAGTTCGAGGTCCAGGCTGTGTTGAAGAACGGTGTGGGATTGATACCAACGATCCATCGATGCCCGTCTGCCGACACGTCGGAATCGACATAGAAGTTGTCGCTGGTTGCAAACTGCTGCACCAGCGCGTGCAGGTTCGGCGTCACCTGCAGTCCAGTGGCCGTCGGACCACCCTCCTCCGCCCAGCCCTTCATCCCGAAACGCGCCAGAGCCGGATCGCCGTTGGTCTGTGCGAGATCTCCCAACACCTCGTCGTAGGTACGATTCTCCCGAATGATGAGAAAGCAATGCTTGAGATGTGGCAAGGTCGCACGCGTGGCGCTCGCGGCCAGGTTCGCAGCAACTACCGTGGCAGTCAACTCCGAGGCAGGACCCAGCTTGTCGAGATCAACTACGCCCAGGCTTCCATACTCGAGCGAGCCGATGTAGCTTGGCTGCTGGTCCTGATGGGCGGGGCCACCGTTCGGACCCGTCCCCCTGCCCTTGGTATTCACCACGTAGAGCGTTCTGCCGTCGTTTGAGGTAGCCACCGCCGAAGGGTTCCATCCAGCGGGGATGTGTTCGATCACCTGCATTGTTTGACAGTTCAAAACCGCGACAGCATTGATGCCGGCCTCGGCAACGTACAGCTGATCGCGATGGAACGCCAGACCACTCGGCATGACACCTCGCAGAGGGCGTCCGTGCGCATCCGTAAAGCTGAACGGTGTCAACGGTGCCTCCTTGAGCAGATGAGCACCATCCCTGCTTACCTTAGCCACGCTGTCCTCGTGGCTGAGTGAGACATAGACAGCATCATGATCTGCAACTACCCCCGTAGGTGCGGCTCCTCCGATCGTGGCGTTTCGCTTCTCTGCGATAGGGGTGCCCAGACGAAGCTTCGCCACGATCTGCGGAGCCACTCCGCCGGTAAGTTTGTAGGTCCACAGCGAACTACCGCGGGCAGAGTTCTCATCTCCTAGCGGCGGCACCTGCTGGCCGTCGAGGATCGCCCCCTTGCGCGCCAGCTTTGAGGGATAGCCTGAAGCGGGGAAACGGGTTCCTGCTGTCGGAGGACCAGGATGACCGGGTGCACCTTTGACTCTGGTGATGGGGCTGTATTCAAACAGTCCTGAGTTGGTTACATATAGATAAGCGTCGTCCGGGGACAGTGCGATGCCATAGGGGTAAGCGCCGGTCGGTATCGACGCGACCCGTTCCCTGCTTTCGAGGTCGATCAAGACGACTCGCCAGTTCCCCTGGTCCAACGCGTAAAGCCAGCGTCCGGAGGCAGAAAGCACCGCAGTGGCCGCAAAGCTGCGCTTGTAGTTCCTACCAACCGTGATCCCATCGAGTTCGATCGTTGACGTCTTCTTCCAGGTCGTCGTGTTGTAGATGGCAATGCGCCCGGACTCTCCGGTTGCTACGTACAACTGCGAACCATCGAGCGAATAGACAAGGCCGGCGTGAGTTGCTACGTCCTTGCGCTCGCTTGCCGCCTCGGGAAGAGTCCTTACGTCAGGCGATGCGGCGTCCGGCTTGGAGACGATGTTCAGTGCGAACGGAAAGCCAATCGACGGGATGGCGACCTGCGCTCCATCCGGCCTCAGAGCAATGGCGAACGGGTAAGGAGCTACCCGGATCCAACGACCTGCAGGATGGATCTCACGACCGTTAGGCAGCGTCGCCGCTATGCCTTGTGCATGCAGGGCAGCACCTGCTGCAACGACAAAGAGGGCAGCAAACAAGCTTAATCCTGGGCGCGACTTCATGCTCCGACTATGCACGCAAATCAACCTCGCGTCGACCCTAAAGCTTTGCGTGAGCAGAAGAACGCGCGAAGCCGGCATCCATCTGGCACGGCGCCACCTAGAAGGTCCCTTGTTCGCAACGTACGGGCTCAGGCCCTGTATGGCTTGGCATAATGCGTCGACCAGTTCACCAGATCCGCGTTGATGAAGCGCCAGGTATTCTTCCGGCTGTCGATCTCGAGCAGCATGTAAGCGTTTGGATCGTAACGCGTGGCCGCCATGCCAAAGTGCTGCGGGCCGTAGGTGTGGGCAAAGTCGAGCCACTTGTGAACGTGCCCGGAGACGACAAGCTGCACCGTGTCCTTGTGCTTGCTGAGCAGGGGCTGCAGCCCGTAGTCGCCGAACTCCGTAGCCTGGGTCATCAGCAGTGGATAGTGCACGAAGACGTAGGTCGGCTTCTTCTCTTCCAGCTGCGCTTCAAACCAGTGCAACTGCTCCTCACCGAAAGATCCAAGCGCAGGATTGAAATCCTTCGCGGTGTTGTCCTGCGTGCTGCCAAGGAAGTTATTCAGATGGATGAACTTGGTTTCCTTGTAGTCGAGAACAGAATAGGGCTTCGCCTTGAACTTGGCCTCGAAGAGACGATGACTCATCTCGCGCGGCACCCGGCGAACGTCATAGTCATGGTTCCCGAAGCCCAGGTGAACAGGCGCTTTGAAGGCATCGGTAATCTGCTTCGCGTTATCGAGCCGCGTTTTGTTTTTGAAGTAGAAGTCGTAGTCCGTTGAAGGATAGTTGTGGAAGTAATCCCCAATCAGGAAGACCTGCTCGATGCGCGGACTCAGTGAGTTGATAAGATCACGTGCGGCTACCAGGCGGGGCGTCGTGAGCAGAATGGATTCGTTATCTTCAACGCCGTTCTCCGATCCCTTCACATAGAAGTCATCGATGATGTGCGGATCGGCGATCAACGCGACGTAAAACGTTCCTGAGGCTGGGCGGACCTCTTTCGCCCAGAGCTCCCGGGTAAGCAGCGAAGCGGTGGCCAGGGTGGTGAAATCACGTCGGTTCATAGATTGCTCCGGTGGCGGAAACGGAAGAGGTTCGTCAGCCTCATGGGCTGTGGTAAGTCCATCACGGTTGACGAACCTCCGTCCTAGAAGATGATCTTTCCTGCGAACTGCAGGATGCGTGCGGGGAAGGTGTTCGCTGAGGTCACAACGCCAAAGCTTGTCGAGGTAGGGCTGAAGGTTTCGGACGAAGGGATTGCGTAGTTAACCTTGTTCAGAACGTTGAATGCTTCGGCCCGGAAATCAAAGTTTACGTTGTCCCTGTAGAGAGCGAACTGCTTATGCAGTCCGAGGTCCAGCTGGTAGAAGGGATCGAAACGTACCGAATTGCGACCCGCGCTGCCGTACTCCTGGTTGGGCGTAGGCAGGCTGAAGGCAGCAAGGTTCAGGGTGTTCAAGCCCTGATTTCCAGCCGTCCTGGTTCGCTGTGACTTCGGGAGAAGGGCGTTACCCAGCACCTGGTTAGGCCTTTGGTTGAGGATCGTAGACCCTGACTGCGCACTCGTCGGGGAATAAATGATATTCACCGGTTCGCCCGAATTCACATCGTTGATCGCTGTAACCTGCCAACCACCCAGCAATTCCTCGAGGGCACGTGGAGCGGACGAGCCAAACGCGCGGCCTTTGCCGTAAGGCAGATCGTACACTACGGAGAGTGTTTCATTCAGCGGCTGATTATATCCAGATACTCCGCGGTCGCCGAGAGCGTTCTCGAGGTTGATGCGCGAGTTATCCCCCGCGTTGGTATCGAGGTGACCACCTGCGTTGTCAAGAGCGCGTGACCAGGTGAAAGAGTTCAGCACGTACAGTCCATGCCCCGTACGGTGCTCGAACTTGGTTTGAAGGCCATTATAAGAAAGAAAGCCCTGCGGAAGCGTCTCCTCGATCGTGGTGAAGGTTCGTATCGGCCGGCGCTGGGCGAGTGTCAGGCAGCCTGCCGTGGCCGTGCTGTTGCAGGTGGGAGTGACCGGGTTCGGCAACGCCTGATTGAAGTCCGCAAGCACCTGCAGCTTTACCCCATGCTCCCCCACATACGCGACTTCAAAGGTTGTGGTCGGGCCTAGCTCACGTTGGAAGGTCAGGTGCCAGCTTTGTACATAGCCAGTCGGCAGATCCTTTGGGATGTACCGTGCCTGCGTGTTCAGGTTGCTGGCCGCGGTCACGTTCGAAGGACTGGTAAAGCCCGTCGGGTAACCCTGGGACGAGGTCCGAAAGCAAGGATTCGGATTAGCCGGCGAAAAGGTAGCATTCACCTGGTCAGCGGTGCAAACAGGAAGTCTGGTCTGCGAACCGGTGACGTTCGGATTGGCATTGATCGGGGCCTGAACGATATTGGTATTCACAATATTCGGAAGGTTATATACAAGCAGGTTCTCACCGCCCTCCCGATTGAATTGAGCGAATCCCAGCCCATACCCGGCGCGCACTACTGTCTTGCTGTCGATCGAGTAAGCCACACCGACACGCGGCGCGAAGTCGAGCTTGGGCATGTTGACCAGCGCACGATGGTAGAGGGACCCTGAACTGGCTGTGATGAGTGAATTCGAGGCTGGATCGAAGTTTGCAAGCAAGTTGCCAGACTCCCATTGAGGAGTCACAAGCTCATAGCGCAAGCCCGCATTCAGAGTGAGTTTTGAAGTCGCACGAATGTCGTCCTGAAAGTACATGTAATGCATTCTCTGGTTCAGATGAACAATCTGAAAATTATTCAACTGGTAAGTGTCGCGTGCACCAAAGAGAAAGTCCGAGAGCGAGACCGCCTCCCGCGTACCTGAGTCCGACCCGGACAGGGCACTCGAGGAAGCGCCCGTGAAGCTGAAGCCGCCATTGTAGGTATCCTGGCCATACACCGGGTTGAAGTCGTCCACGGTGGTGAAGATAGCCTGGTACTCGTAGCCGACCTTGTACGTGCTGCGCCCATGAGTGATCGAGAGATTGAACTTTGGATCGAAGACATACGGGTTCTGAAACTGTGGATTGGAACCAAGATTTCCGAACTGAGAAAACAGGTTGACGCTCTGCACGTTGAGGCTGCGCGCCACTACCGGCGAGGTGGGCAGACCGGGAATTCCAGTCTCGAGCGACGGCAGGCTGCCGCCGTATGGACTCTTGCCGCCGTCCGTCCGGGTGAAGGCGAAGCGCGCGTCCAGCAGCATGTTCTGCGTGATGGTGCGGGTTACGCCGCCGGCTATCTGCTGGTTGAAGATGTAGACGAAGCCGTTGCTGTTGCCGCCTGCCGGTCCCTGGATGTTGGGTGGCGAAAGAATGTTGCCTTGGTGCTGTGAGTAGCGCGCAAAGGCAGTCGTCTTCGATCCAAATACGCCGTCGACCCGCACATCGCCCTTGTCGTCCGAAATGGTGTCGGATGGGAGCGAGGCATAGTTGTTTGCAAGTGGCGAACCGGGAACGTTGGGCGTCGGCAACGCCGCCAGGATGCCTTTTGCGAAGGAGGAGACACCGGGATCGCCAAACGGCACAACGCCGTTGGCATAGCGCTGACCGGTGATGGGATTGAGGATCGGCACCGCTGCCCCGGCGTCCACTCCACCTGTGGCCTTCAGGAAGGTATAACCACCGTTCGCCTGCGCCAGCGCACTTCTGCCGCTCTGGTTAGCCGTGGGAACGGTGGCCTGCAGCAAGGCGTGAACGATCTGGCGAGTTCCTTCGTAATCCGCGAAGAAGAAGTACTTGTCCTTCTTGAGAGGACCACCGAATGTGCCACCAAACTGGTTACGAATCAGGATCGGCTTCTGGGGAGCCCCGGTCAATGCGTTTGTCGGTGGGGTAAAAGGGCCGATCGCGTTCAAGACCGTGTTGCGCAGATAGTCGTAGGCTCTGCCGTGAAATGGATTTGAACCAGACCGGATGGACACGTTGATAACGGCACCGGCGGAACGACCATACTCCGCAGAGTAGTTGTCCGTCTCAACCTTGAACTCAGAGATCGCATCAGGAGATGGTGGGATGGCCTGGTTCGAGAACCCCTGGTTCGACGTGCCGTAGGCATTGTTGTCCACGCCATCCAAGAGGAAATTGTTGAACTCCGACCGTTGACCGTTGACGTTGAACGTAGCGTCTCGGCTTGAATCCGTGCTGTTTTCGAGCAGATTACGACGAACGCCGGGGACCAGAGCAGCCAGATCGGCATAGGCGCGACCGTTCAAAGGAAGGTTCTCGACCTCACGCGTCCCGATGACCTGCCCGCG
Organism: uncultured Acidobacteriaceae bacterium; assembly: GCA_964247475.1. Lineage (GTDB taxonomy): Bacteria > Acidobacteriota > Terriglobia > Terriglobales > Acidobacteriaceae > Edaphobacter. The sequence continues at coordinate 36,772 of CAXTUS010000010.1, forward strand.
CTCGCTGTTGTCTGTCTCCAAAATAGCTGCTGCCGCCGACACGTTGACAACATCGTTTGCAGATCCTACCTTCACCGCCATGTCCACTCGCTGGTGAGCATTCACCTGGACACTGAACGGTTCCGACTTGCTGAGGTCAAAACCTGATGCGTTTGCCTCGATCTCGTACTGACCGATCTTCACATCGCTGAACTGGTACGCGCCCTGCTGATCGGTCTGGACCGAAATACGTGCTTTCGTCTGCTCGTTGACCAGGGTGACCGTGGCTTTTGCCACGAAGGCCCCGGAACCATCACGAACATAACCAAGGACTGTTGCTGTTTCGAACTGGGCGTGTACGGCAAGGGGCGCGACCAGCAGGGCCGCAGCGAGTGCGATTCGGTTCACTGACTCTCCAAAGGCTTGACAAGATTGCGATCAGGACATCTGACGGATGTCTTTCAAGCTACAGGGAGAGTGTTTACAGACAATCTATAGAACGTTGCAGCAACGTGAATCGCCCCGGGTCGTGGCGCCGACTAACAGCCCAATGGCAGCCTTGAGAGCTGGCGCCTAGACCCTTGTTCGTGAAGAGCTTCCGTCCTAGGACCCGGCGCCGAGGAGCGTGGGTTGATCGTCATAGGACGACTCCGTCGACTTGACCGCCGCGGAGAAGAGACTCATGCCGCCACCGGCAGCGGCTCTCTGCTCAACAGCGGGAGGCAGGAAGCTGCCACAGAACGTCTCCAGTTCCGCACCGATCCGGTGTTTTGCATCACGCTCCTTTTGCGCGTAAAGGCTCATCAACCGTTTTGCGAGAGCAAGCACCCCGGACGGCTGATCCAACAGGAGCACACCGCAGACCCGCGGAACACACAACCGCGCAAAGATCTCGGTCGTGCCTCCGACAAAGAGCAACTCCAGTTTCCCTTGCGAGATCAGCTGCTCCATGATGAAGCCGCGAAGCACCATCGAAAGACTCAGTTTGTCAAACTTCGGATCGTTCCATTGACCGATCAGGTAGGTACGGCTCCCCTTGCTGAACCCGCAAGCAACACTGACCAGCGTGCCATCCTGGCTTCTCAGTCCATAGCGAATCGGCTCGTCATAGATGGCCAGAAGCCGCTTGTCTCGTTCGATCAGTTCTTTGCGCTTCGGATGACGCTGTGAGGAGTTGAGACGCGCCACAGCCGTCTCAAACTCCGCGGACGACACCTGAGCGTCAAAGACGATCCCCGCTTCCAGGGTCTTGCGGCGGTAACGCTGAAAATTTCGCCGGGTTTCCCCGCCAAAGGTCCTCATCTGCTCATCGTAGCTCGATGCCAGCGTCATCGTATCGCCGGTCTCGACCGTACCGAGCAGCTGCGCTCGGAGACTGTCAGTAGCAACGGTCGTTCCTTGACGGCGAAAAAATCGAAGATTGAGCGAGTGACCTCCGGCAGAAAACAGACGCTCGATTGCAGCGTTCATCACATCCGGCTCATCCTCGGCCTGGCACAGGAAGACACTTCGCCCCGCCATGTCGCCTGCGCGCAAGAAGCCCGTGCGCATCCTCCACTTGCGGCGCTCAGTGACGAAGACAAGACCCACCAGGCGATCGTCTCGCCAGCAGGCAACAGAGAGTGAAGCAAGATCACCTGAGATCCCCGCGAGAAAGAATGCGGGGTCTGTAAAAACATCTTCTTCTGCAGAGCAGTCACGCCTTAGATCAGCAATGGACGCGGAGATGGCAGCAAAGTCACGGGAGCTTCGAAGCAGAGTGGTCCTGAGAAGATTCATTTTGTTCCTTGTTGCTCCGTCTTTTTGGTGTCAGTGACGGATATCGCTCTAACGTTATGGGCAGTGGACCGGAAAGGCCATGTGCCGAAAGTTGTATAAGCTGCATGCCCTGCACGCGCAGGATAGTAGGTCTTCGCAGCATACCGGTCCGTTTCTTCCGCGTTTACCACTGACAAACTCCTTGGCGCTCTTCACACTGCTGAAATGGGCTGCGGCCTCAGAGCGCGGAGCCTGCTAGGGCAGCAGAGCTTCTCCTGCTGGCTGAGGAACTATTCCTCTGAAAACAATTCTGGCAAATTCATCCCGCTTATTTGATGAAAACTGTGACTGCTGATCCGTCGCCGCTTCTTCGCAGATGGTTTTACCTGCAAGAACTGCCCCCAGGATAAGTTGCATCATCGCTCTTCATGGCTGCAGGATCAGACACAAGGCAGGCGAGTGCGCCCACAGGTCAACGGCAGCTTTCAGTGAATCGATAGAGGAGGCGGATGAGCCTCAGAGCAAGAGTCCCAGCTATCTCTGGTTGGCCGTGACTCACCCGATGAGGACTTCGGGGCAGCGACAACATTGGATCAGTGGGGCTGACATGCGTTGAAAGTACCACTCGCGTCTCATGAGGTCAATGCCCGACTACGCGGCTACAACACCGCAGTCGGTTACGTCGGTGCGGCGAACGTCGAAGTTCGCGACACAAGCGAATCGGTGGCCGACGTTCGATAGCGGGGTGAATACTGAGCAGCACAACTGACAAGTACAAGTGAGCAGCACACGCTGCCGAGCTACCTCTAAAAGTGCTGATGCATCCCGTCGCCGCCTAGCTGATCAGACGTTCACGATACCGGGCACGGCATACATTTAGATGTCGATCATCATCGTTCGAAGGTTTTCGAACCTTCTCACAGCAGTCTATTGGCGACCGCCTGTTTGCAGCTGCAGCAGCTCTAGCAGCTGCAGCAGCTCTAGCAGCTGCAGCACCTCAAGAGTAAGTGGGATGAGCGTCAAGCACCTTGTGCAGCTGCTGCAACTCAGGTTAAAGGCGAACGCTTCGCGCGTCCTGCGACTGGCATGGAAGATCAAGATAGATGAAGAAGCGAAGCTGAACCTGGTTTGATTCGTAACGACGATCCCATCTTATGAAACAAACCCGTGTGACGTTCGCCTCCTACCGTCCGGCGCGCCCCTCCTAACCCGACCGGCGGTCGCTCCACACCCGTCTCACCCGAGCACTCTCGGCAAGAGCGCATGATGGTATTTGGGCGCGCCTTGAGGAAGCACTTCGTCCGATCGGGATTGATATTGCGCCGAGCGCCCTGCAAGATCTTCGTCGCTCGGCACTGTAAGGCAGGTGCGCTGACGCTCGAGGACCAGCCGCTGGCCGTGTGAGCCCGGACAGAAGTAGTCTGCATCCTGGAGGCTCTATGATAATCCGGTCTCACCTTCGCCCGACATCCACATCCCTGAGGAGCGCCTCTTCATGCCTCACATTGAAGAACAAGAACAGCTGCAATCAGAGACGCACGCCCTCCTGCTGGAACTGGGTGTCGATCCAGCGCACTTCACCGACGGTGATCTCGTCGTCCGGTCTCCGATCAACGGACGTCCCATCGCCGGGGTCAGCAGCACCCGCCGCGAAGAGGTGTCGAGCAGTATCGAAGCCGCGCATCGTGCATTCCTTGAGTGGCGCCTGGTACCCGCACCCCGCCGCGGTGAACTTGTCCGCCTGCTGGGGGAAGAACTGCGTGGCGAGATCGAACGTCTTGGCCGGCTCGTAACCATCGAAACCGGCAAACTCCTGTCTGAGGGTCTTGGTGAGGTTCAGGAGATGGTTGACATCTGCGTCTTCGCTGCCGGGCTGTCACGCACCGTCGGCGGTCATACCGCCCCTTCAGAACGTCCAAATCACAGGATGATGGAGACGTGGCACCCACTTGGTGTCACCGGTATTATCTCCGCATTCAACTTCCCGGTAGCGGTCTGGGCCTGGAATGCGGCTCTCGCCCTTGTGTGCGGCAACTCTACCGTCTGGAAGCCGTCGGAAAAGACGCCTCTGACAGCCCTCGCCACCCAGGCTGTCTTCAAGCGCGCCGCCGCTAAGTTTGGCGGTGTGCCCAGAGGATTATCTACCCTGCTCCTGGGTGGCGCGGATCTTGGGGAGGCGATCGTCGACTCGCCCCTCATTCCCGTGGTGTCTGCGACCGGTTCTACCGCCATGGGCCGGAAGGCAGGGCCGCGGCTTGCTGCCCGGTTCGCCAGACCCATCCTCGAACTTGGCGGGAATAATGCAGCCATCGTCACGCCTTCAGCGGACCTTGACCTCACTCTTCGTGCGATCGCATTCTCTGCCATGGGCACCGCGGGCCAACGCTGCACCACATTGCGCCGGCTCTTCATTCATCAGACGCTCTATGCTGGCTTCGTGGAACGTTTGAAGCGAGTCTACGCCTCCGTCAATATCGGCGACCCGCGCGATCCGGAGACTCTCGTCGGACCCCTCATCGACGAACGCGCCTTTAACGCCATGCAGTCCGCACTCTCGGCGTCGGTGGCCGCAGGCGGTCTCGTGACCGGTGGCGAACGCGTACCAGACGCCAAGGATGAGTTGGCCTTCTACGTGCGTCCCGCGCTGGTAGAGTTTGCACGGCAGGTCGATATTGTAAGGGCCGAAACCTTCGCGCCCATTCTCTACGTCATGCCCTTCCAGCAACTCGAGGAGGCGATCGGCATGCAGAATGATGTGCCACAGGGTCTGTCTTCTTCAATCTTCACCCTTGATCTCAGAGAGGCAGAGCTCTTTCTGTCCTCAGTCGGGTCGGACTGCGGCATCGCCAACGTGAACATTGGCACCTCGGGAGCCGAGATCGGGGGTGCCTTCGGGGGTGAGAAGGAGACCGGCGGCGGCCGCGAGTCGGGCTCGGAAGCATGGAAACAGTACATGCGCCGCACGACCAACACCATCAACTACGGAAAGCAGCTTCCGCTGGCTCAGGGCGTAAAGTTCGACATCGGCTAAGGGCGTTCATCCATCCTCAACCTGGCGGTGGACGACAGGCAGCGGCGAGAGGGTCCTCAGGGCTGGATCGGATCGCCACAACCGGGGCTGCATGGATAAACGTAGAGGTACTGCTGAAGTTGCGACGCCTGGCGCCGATAGAGGCTAAGAGCGGGCCGCAATGCCTCGCAGTCACCGCTCAGCAGACTCCTGAGGACAAATTGATGCTATCAGCCGCGCAGCCCCGCACACTCTCGCTTTCCACCTCCGTAGAAGCCATCAGCCGCGCGGGCAAATACCTCATCTTTCATCTTGGCCAGGAAGAGTTCGGCACAGAAGTTCTCAAGGTGCGGGAGATCATGGGGCTCCAGGACATCACGTCGGTGCCGCAGGTGCCGGCTTATGTGAAAGGCGTCATCAATCTACGGGGTAAGGTGATCCCGGTGGTTGATCTTCGGCTGCGCTTTGGACTGCCGCTGACCGAGTACACGGAGCGAACCTGCATCGTTGTTGTTCGCACCCATCAGACGGGCGAGGAGCTCGTGGTGGGCATGATCGTTGATGGCGTGGTCGAAGTCCTGACGCTCGCAGCGGCCGACATTGAAGATACCCCCGACTTCGGTCCCGGCGTGACCACGAGCTACCTGCGTGGCATGGCCAAGATCAAGGGCAAAGTAAAAATACTCCTCGATATCGACCAGGTGCTCAGTAGCAACGAGTTCATCGGCCTCAGCAATCTTCTTCAATAGCCTACGCTTATAGCTTCCGCTCGAGAGGTAATCCACTTGCCAAAGCTGACTCAGGGCCAGAGGGTCGAATGGAAGGATGCGGACTTCCGTCAGCTTGCGGCCGAGCGGATCGGGATCGCCCGGGTGCAAGGCTTTCGCCAGATTGCGAGTGGTAAACCTTCAAAGGATTAGCCCCTCTGCGGCAGAGACAGCACAGCCTGCCCCTCAGCTTGACCATCACCGGTCACCTGCACCACGACACCCTGAGGCCGCTGATGGTCTCTTCTACCGCAGGCGGCCCGATTCGGATCGCACCCGCTAGAAGGCCTGATGTTGCGTGTGTTTCCACCAGTAACTGTCACGACGCAGGGTAGTTCGGGCATCGTGAGTTGATCCCGGAGGCTGCGCTCCCGGTCTCCGCACCTTTCCGGCGCAGCGCGAACGGAAACCTGAAACAAGCACCGGTCCGGGCCCAGAATGCATCCTTGATGAGGTTCCATGCAGCCCACAGCCGACACGACCAGCTTCTCCGATCAACTTGACGAACTCTCCACAAGGCTCATCCTCGACGGTCCCTCTTCGCTCACCGCAAGAGACTTTGAGGAGTTCGGCGAGCGGGCGGCGGCACTTTCTCATGATGCTCTGCGGCTTGCCGCGCAGGCGATTGCCGCCTGTTTCCTGCCGGGCAGCCAGGTCGACCTCACGACGAGCCTCGCCGCAGGCATCGAACAGCTCCGTTCGCTGGTGCTCCATCCCCCCTCCGCCGGGGCTCCCCAGCTTCAGGCGCCCCAGCAAGCCGGTTTGAACCACCTTGCAGGCGACGAGGATCTCATCCTCGAGTTCATTACCGAAGCTGAAGAACACCTGGTCAACATCGAAGGCCAGATGCTTGTGCTCGAAGATGCAGCGCGCAAAGAATCCACGGAAAGTGACGCGGCCGAAACGCTCAATACTGTCTTCCGCGCCTTCCACACGATCAAGGGCTTGGCTGGTTTTCTTGAGTTCAGCGCGATCCAGGCGCTTGCGCACGAGGTCGAAACGTTGCTTGACACGGCCAGAAACGGGCACCTTGCAGTCACCCCGGCGATCGTCGACATCGTCCTCGAAAGCACCGACATCATGCGGCAGGAGCTTCAATCCATCAGCCTTCGGCTTGAAGGCAAACCTGCACCTCAAAGCAACGTCGATGAAGACCTGCTCGGCCGCATCCGCACTGCGACCCGAAACGGCACCGTGCTCGCCACCAACCTGCTGGCAGAGACAAAGAATGTGAGCCAGCAGCCGGACAGCATAGAGCTCGTCGGATCAGCTCTCCCCGCAGCTTCCCGACCTGAACGACGTTCGGGGGACTTCCCTGCTCCGCGGAGTGAGACTGGGTCCGTGCGAATCGAGACAGCGAAGCTGGACCAGCTGATGGACATGATCGGGGAGATGGTGATCGCCCAGACACTGATAGGGCACAGCCCTGCGCTGGCATCGGTCGAGGACGCGAGGTTGCGCGCCGATCTCACCCAGCTTGCCCGCATCACCGCCGATGTGCAAAGGATCACGACCGGCATGCGCATGGTCCCGATCGGCCTTCAGTTCCAGAAGACTGCGCGCGTGATTCGCGATCTTTCCCGGCGGGCCGGCAAGGAGATCGTTCTTGAAACCAGCGGCGAAGACACCGAGGTAGATAAGACGATTGCCGAGGACTTATCCGATCCTCTGCTGCACATGGTTCGTAACTCGATCGATCACGGCATCGAGGGGCCCGCTGAGCGCGCCGCCAGTGGCAAGCATCCTGTAGCCTGCATTCGTCTGGCCGCTTACCATAAGGCTGGTCAGATCGTCATCGCCATCACGGACGACGGACGTGGACTCAATCGTCAGAAGATCTTTGATAAGGCAGTTGAACGCGGCCTCATCCAGCCGAACGCCGTCCTGACCGACAACGAGATCTTCCTGCTCATCTTTGAAGCAGGCTTTTCGACCGCAGAGAAGGTGACAGATATATCCGGCCGTGGGGTCGGCATGGACGTGGTCCGGCGCAACGTTCAGGCGTTACGGGGAAGGATCGAAGTCCAGTCCCAGCCTGGCCACGGTACCACTTTCCTGATCAAGCTTCCGCTTACCCTTGCCATCATTGAGGGCCTCATCGTCAATGTCGGCGATCAGCGCTACGTCGCACCGATCTTCTCGGTCAAGGAGATGTTCCGCCCGACACCCGACATGATCTCGACCGTTCACGGCAAGAGCGAGATGGTACTTGTCCGCGATCAGCTGCTGCCAGTAGTGCGGCTCCACGAACGCTTCAACAAGCAGCCTCGCACGGCCCTTCTGACTGAGGGCACGCTGATCGTTGCCGAGGCCGAAGGACGCCAGTTCTGCCTGTTCGTCGACGATCTGGTTGGCAAGCAGGAAGTCGTTATCAAGAGCCTCGGGCCGACCTTTCGCGAGGTGGTCGGCATTACGGGATGCGCGATCCTCGGAGATGGAAGGGTCGGCCTCATCCTCGACATGCCAGGCATCTACAAGGGGCAGGCCTGATGCCCGTCACTGAGCAAGCACCCGTCCTTCAGCCGCGCGAGTTCGCGCAGATCAGCAGGCTCGCTTACGAGCACTTCGGCGTCGACCTCCGCGATGGAAAACAGGCCCTGGTTGAGGCCCGGATCGGCAAGAAGCTGCGCGAGCTTGGTCTCAGGTCCTTTCAGCACTACTTCGATTACGTGACCCAGGATGCCTCCGGCGTGGCTCTCGCCGGGATGGTCGACATCCTGACCACCAATCACACCAGCTTCTTCCGCGAACCCGTACACTTCGACCTGCTCCGCAACACCATCTATCCGGCGCTGGCAGACAGCGCGGAGATCCATATCTGGAGCGCTGCCTGCTCAAGCGGAGAGGAACCCTACTCGATCGCGCTCACCCTGCTCGAGGCTTTCCACGAAGAAGCCATGCGTCGAGTGAAGATCAAGGCGACCGACATCTCCGGCAGGGTCCTTGAAGTGGCAAGGCGAGGCGTATACCCCGAGGACCGTCTCCGGGAGCTCTCTCAGCAGAGCCTGAAGCGCTACCTGCTCAAGGGCCGGAACGCATGCGCCTCTTCACTGCGCTTCAAGGACGAGGTGCGCGCGATGATCAGCTTTGAACACCTGAATCTCATGCAGGCACTCCCCGAAGGCTATCTGTGCTCGGTCATCTTCTGCCGCAACATCATGATCTACTTTGACGCACCGACGCAGCAGGATCTTGTGCGCAGGCTGTCCGCACACCTTAAACCCGGCGGCTACCTGCTGATCGGACACTCCGAAAGTCTGAACTCTATCTCGCACCCGCTTACGTATGTTGCCCCCGCCACCTATCGCAAACCTCTGGGGAAATCCCGATGACCACGGCGAAGACGACGCGGATCATCGGCATCGGAGAGTGCATCGTCAGCAGAGATCCGGATGAGATCCTGGTCACCCATGCGCTTGGATCCTGCATCGCGGTGCTTGTTCATGATCCCGTGGTTCAGATGGCCGGACTACTTCATTTCATGCTTCCCGAGGCGGCGCTCGACCCTGCCAAGGCCTCTTCCCGGCCCTTTGTCTACGCGGACACGGGGATCCCTCTGCTCTTCAAGTCAGCCTATGAGCTTGGTGCAGTCAAGAAGCAGATGCACGTAATGGTCACCGGAGGCGCCCAGATGCTTGATTCAAACGGGACCTTCAACATCGGCCAGCGTAACCACCTGGCCTTGCGGAAGATATTCTGGAAGGCTGGCGTCATCGTGCACAAGGAAGATGTAGGCGGCACCTTGTCGAGAACAGTCAGCATCGAGGTCGCCACGGGACGGGTTCAACTACGTACCGGCGGAGAAGCAAAGAGAGAAATCTGCATCAACGAGCGCAGCCTGAACGCTGCCACCAGAATCGGAGCCTGAACATGTCATTCAACATCCTCATCGTCGACGATTCACCAGTTATGCGTAGGGTGATCCGCCGGGTCGTCGACCTTTCGGGGTTCGAGGTGGGCAACTACCTCGAAGCGGGGGACGGTCTCGAGGCCTTGCTGCTGCTGCACGCCCAATGGATCGACCTCATCGTGACGGATATCAATATGCCGAACATGAATGGCGAAGAGTTGCTTCTGGCTATCCGCCAGGACCCTCTCTTGTCTGGCATTCCCGTCCTCGTCGTCTCCACCGATCAGACCGCATCGCGGATCGATGACATGCTTGCCCATGGAGCTAACGGTTACGTCTCGAAACCCTTCGTACCCTCCGTGCTCTTCGACCAGATGCAGCTTCTTCTGGGAGGAGGAACCGATGCAGGCTTCTGATCTTGTCGTTTACACAGAACCTTCCTACGCCGAGGTTCTCGACTCCATGTACTTCACGACCACCCTGGGAATGACGCATCGCTTCGATGTCGCTCCCACGATCCAGGACGAACACCATTCCTTTTCGCTCGACTTCAGCGGAGGCATCTCGGGCACCTTTGGCCTTGTGCTCGGAAGCTCGACGGCGCGGACCCTTGCGGCAAACTTCCTGGGTGAAGAGGAGGAGAGCCTGACGCCGGCTGAGGTGGGAGACGTGACCGGAGAACTGGTCAACATGCTATGCGGTTCGCTGGTGAGCAGAATCCCGAGTCAATCCGACTTCGTTCTCTCTCATCCGGTGCCTGCAATGCCTCACCCGACTCCCTGCGCGGCTGACCGAATGCTTCTTTCCACCCTCGAGACTGACAGCGGTCCCATGCAGGTCTGGATCTACCTCAAGGAGACGTCTTGAGTCCGAGAATCAAGGTCCTGATCGTCGACGACTCCGCCATCGTGCGCAAGATCCTTTCCGAGGCAGTCTCGTCGCAGGCTGACATGGAGGTCGTTGGCACCGCCCCCGACCCGTACATCGCACGGGACAAGATCCTTGCCCTCAAACCCGATGTACTCACCCTCGATATCGAGATGCCGCGCATGGACGGCCTCACCTTTCTCCGGCGCATCATGCAGCATCATCCCCTGCCTACGATCATCATCAGTTCGCTCAGCCAGTCCTCCACCACTGCTGCAATCGATGCTCTACGCTTTGGCGCGTTTGACGTACTCGCCAAGCCCGCCGGGCCTTACTCTGTGGGTGATCTCAGCGACTCACTTGCCACCCGAATCCGGGCAGCGGCAGCCAGCCAGCCGAAGCTCGTTCCCGAGATGCCTCCCGTGTCCGTCCCGTCGGGCGCACCCCTTGTTTGCCATCCTGAGACGATCCTCGCCATCGGCGCTTCCACCGGGGGCACGGTAGCGATTCAGGATATTCTTCTTCGACTTCCTGCCGATATGCCAGGTACGGTGATCACGCAACACATCCCGAGGGGCTTCTCGCTTGCGTTCGCGAACCGCCTGAACAGCCTTTGCAGCATGGAAGTGCGCGAGGCGGTAAGTGGTGATGTGATCCGCCGCGGTCTGGTTCTGATCGCGCCAGGGGACTATCACCTGCTGCTCCGCGATACTCCGGCAGGCCGTGTCGTTGAACTTCAGCAAGGGCCCCAGGTCTGCTACCAGCGCCCCTCGGTGGACGTCATGTTTGGCTCGGTGGCGCGGGTTGCCGGCTCCCGTGCAGTGGGCCTGCTGCTGACCGGTATGGGCACAGACGGAGCCAAGGGCCTGCTCGCGCTGAAAAAATCGGGTGCCGTGACGATCGTGCAGGATCAGGCAAGCTGCGCGGTCTACGGCATGCCCAAGGAGGCCGTACAACTTGGGGCGGCGGACATCATCGCCGCTCTTGGGAACATTCCCTCGGTGCTCAAAGACGCTTTCCGCAAACAGGCCCAACACCCCTATCAAGCTATGGAGAGAACACAATGAAGGGAACTATCCTAGTCATCGACGACTCCGCCATGATGCGCAAGATCGTCTTGCGAACGCTGAAGATGGCAGAGATTGAATTTGAAAACATCCTTGAAGCAGGCGATGGCGTTGAAGCCCTTGGCCTGCTCCGCGCAAACACTGTCGACCTGATCATGTGCGATATCAACATGCCTGTGATGGGTGGACTGGAGCTGCTGGGAAAGATCAAGGAAGAAGGTCTGGCACAAGGCGTGCCGATCGTCATGGTCACGACCGAAGGCAGCGAACCGCAGGTCAGGCAGGCGATCCTGTCAGGCGCCAGAGGCTACATCCGTAAACCCTTTACGCTCGACCACATCAAGAACAACGTCAAGCCTCTCCTGGTTGCCTGAAGCGACAGAGACAAACCTGCGGCCCCGGGCCATGTTCCCGAAAGAAACGACAGCGATCCAGTTCTCCGAGAGGCTTCCATGTCCGAAGTGATGACTTTAACAGCTCCTTTCAACAACCTCGACTTCCTCGCAGTGGAGAACGTCGGCCGTGCGGATGAAGCGGTCTTCGAGGTCTTCGCGAGCATGCTCGGAATGGCCGTCACGATCGCCGCCGAACCACTTCACATCCGCTGCGAGGGTGCGGATCGGACGGCGATCGTCGGTTATTCCGGCGCAATGCGTGGATGCTGCGAGGTCCAGATGGGCCTTGAGTCAACCCAAATCATCGCGTCAGCGATGCTTGGCGGCATCCCCGTCGACGACGACGATTCGCTCGATGATGCCATCGGTGAGATCTGCAACATGATTGCGGGCGGATGGAAGGATCGCATCCCGACGCTCTCCTCGCTGTGTGCTCTTTCTCCGCCGACGATCATCACAGGCAAAGACTACAAGGTGCAGATGGGCCGGCCGTCGGTCAAGATCATGCGGGGTTACGAGTTTGTAGGTCACTCGCTGCTTCTTACCCTCAGGCGCGAAGACATAGCCCTCGCTTAGGGAGAGACCATTCTTGGCAGGACCAGCGAGCGCGCCGCGAACTCGCATTACGTGCCATGCTCCGGATCGCCTCAGCGGGAACGACCGGGCCGTTCCCGGCTTTCAGATGGGCCACGTCCATCCCGTGACTTCGGTCCGGTCGATACCGTGCTCATGCGCGTACCTGACGGATTCGATGATCTGGTTCTGCAGCCATTCCTTCAGATGCTCGGCGTTCGCCCGCATGCTCGGCACGCGATCGATTACGTCCATCGCGAGATTGAAGCGGTCCACCTGGTTGAGGATCGCAAGCTCGAGCGGCGTGTTGATGTTGCCTTTCTCTTTGTAGCCTCGCACATGGAAGTTCACGTGGTTGGTTCGCCGATAGGTCAGCTTGTGGATCAGCGAAGGATAAGCGTGGAAGTTGAAGATGACCGGCTTGTCTGAGGTAAACAGGCTGTCAAACTCCCGATCCGACAGCCCGTGCGGGTGCTCCCGCTCGGGAAGCAGGCGGAAGAGATCAACCACGTTCACGAAGCGGATCTTCAAGGCCGGCCAGCCTTTGCGCAAGATGGCGACCGCTGCCAGGGATTCTGACGTCGGGATATCGCCTGCGCAGGCCATCACAACGTCCGGCTCGGCTCCCTCGTCGTTGCTTGCGAAGTCCCATATGCCGATCCCCCTCGTGCAGTGAAGAATCGCCTCTTCCATGTTGAGGTACTGCAGATGCAAAGCCTTGTCTGCCACGATGACATTCACGTAGTTTTCGCTGCGCAGGCAATGGTCGCCCACGCTCAACAGGCAATTTGCATCAGGCGGAAGATAGATCCGCGTCACCTCAGGGCTCTTGTTCGTCACCAGGTCCAGAAATCCCGGGTCCTGGTGCGTGAAGCCGTTATGATCCTGGCGCCACACCAGTGAGGTAATCAGCAGGTTGATCGAAGAGATGGAAGCGCGCCAGCGCAGTTCAAGCTTGCTCTTCTCAAGCCACTTCGCGTGCTGGTTGAACATCGAGTCAATGATGTGCACGAACGCTTCGTAGCTCGAGAAGAAACCATGTCTGCCGGTCAGAACATACCCTTCAAACCAGCCTTCAAGTGTGTGCTCGCTCAGCATCTCCATCACGCGTCCGTTGCGCGCCAGGTCCCCGCCATCGGCATCCTGGGGGATCAACTCCGCTTCCCACGTCTTGCCGCTCGCCTTGTAGATCTCCTGCAGCTTGTTCGACGCTGTCTCATCCGGGCCAAACACCCTGAAGTTCGTCATATTCTTCCGCATCACGTCCCGCAGGAAATGAGCGAGCGTGTCGGTTGAGGATGCCATCTGCGTACCCGGCTGCTCAAGCTTGAACGCGTACTCGCGAACGTCCGGCATGGTCAGAGGCTTGCGCAGCTTCCCACCGTTGGCGTGTGGGTTCGCGCTGATCCTGCGGTCACCCGTGGGCGCCAGTTCTTTCAGCTCGGCGATCAACGTCCCGGCCTGGTCAAAAGCCGCTTCCGGCTTGTAGCTGCGCATCCATGCTTCCACCTCGGCAAGCTGCTCAGGCTTCGTCTTGGGATCAAGGATCGGGATCTGGTGAGCCCGCCATGACCCTTCCACCTGGTGACCATCCACCTGCTTCGGGCCAGTCCAGCCCTTGGGCGAGCGGAGCACGATCATTGGCCAGCAAGGCCGCTCCGCATCTGCGCCCTCCGCCCGCGCAACCTTCTGGATGGCTTTGATCTCAAGCACACATTGCTCCATCACGCTGGCCATCTGCTGATGCATCTCGTCCGGATCGCTGCCCTCAACAAAGTAGGGCTTCCATCCGTACCCCTTCATCAGGCTCTCAAGCTCAGCATGCGGTATCCGCGCCAGGATGGTCGGATTCGCGATCTTGTAGCCATTCAGGTGCAGAACAGGCAGAACCGCACCATCGGTCACCGGGTTCAGGAACTTGTTTGAATGCCATGACGTAGCAAGCGGCCCTGTCTCCGCCTCCCCGTCGCCGACCACCACGGCTACGATCAGCTCCGGATTGTCGAACGCCGCTCCGAACCCATGCGACAGGCTGTACCCCAGTTCGCCGCCCTCATGGATCGAGCCCGGCGTCTCCGGCGTGCAGTGACTGCCGATCCCGCCCGGGAAGGAGAACTGCTTGAAGAACCTCTGCATGCCTTCAGCATCCTGGGTCATGGCAGGATAGATCTCCGTGTACACGCCCTCGAGGTAACAGTTGGAAAGGGTTGCCGGCGCTCCATGGCCAGGCCCGGCCAGGTACATGAGGTCAAGGTCGTACTTCTTAATCAGGCGATTCAGATGGATCCAGGTAAACGTCTGTCCAGGATCCGATCCCCAATGCCCAAGCAGACGATTCTTGATGTGCTCTGGCTTCAGCGGTTCACGCAGCAGGGGGTTTTCTTTCAGGTACAGCATGCCTGCGCAGCAGTAGTTACAGGCCGCCCAGTAAGCCTTCATCTTGCGAAGTTCTTCTGAACCTAACGGTCGCTCTACCCCTCTGGTCGTCTCGTCGTTCACCTGGAATCTCCTCACGAACAGTTTCGCTATCGCCTGCTTCTACACGCCGATCATCTGCACAACATGGATCGCGATCATCAACTCTTCAGCAGCGGGGATCACCCAAACAGCTGTCGCTGACTCTTCCCTGCTGATCCTGCGCACGCCCGTGGCCGCACTACCCTCCGCAAGCATAAGCCCCAGCCCCTCAAGACCGCTGAGTACTTCTGCTCTTGTTTGATCGTCGTGCTCGCCGATTCCACCCGAGAACACCACCGCATCCAGGCCGCCAAGCAGCCAGGCGAAGCCGCCCACCGCCTTGCGGACACTCCGCGTAAACACCTGCAGCGCCAGGCGCGCCGGCTCAGACCCGTCCTGCGCGGCCTTTCGCACCAGCTTCATATCGTTCTTCATCCCGCTCAGCGCCACCATGCCCGAGCCCCGATTCAGCATCTGCTCGAGCTCCGCCACGCCTGCCGACTGCCGCGTCAGGTACATCATCAGCCCAGGATCAAGATCGCCTGGACGCGTTCCCATCACGACCCCTCCATCCGGCGTCAACCCCATCGAGGTATCAACCGAACGCCCATCCTCGAGCGCGGTCACGCTGCAGCCGCTGCCGAGATGCGCGATCACCAGGCGCCGCGGGAAGACGCCGTTCAACGCTCGCATGCGCCGCACGATCGACTCACAGCTGAGCCCATGAAAGCCATACCGGCGCACGCCGGCATCACGAAACCTGCGGGGCAAAGGGTAGGTAAAGGCTGCCTCCGGCAACGTCTGGTGAAAGACGGTATCGAAGCAGGCGAAATGAGGCACGTCGGGCATCTGCGAGCGCATCGCACGAACCATCGCCGTGATTGCCGGATCATGCAGCGGCGCAAAGGCAGCTGCCTCGTCCAGATCGCGCAGCACCTCATCCGTAATCAGCTGATGACGATTTAGCTTCGATCCGGGATGAACGACGCGGTAGCCCACTGCATCGGGCGGCCCCGATCCCGCCTCGGCCAGTGCCGCCATCATCACCTTGATCGCCAACTCCGGCGTCTTCGCAGACACCTTGGTGGATCTCCCGTTCACCGTCAACGACGCATCGGCGGTATCCAGGTGAGCGATCTCGCCTTCAGCTCGCACTGCAGGCTCGGCCGTCCGCGCATCTGCCTCAAACATGGAGAACTTCAACGACGACGATCCACTGTTCAGAACAAGTATCAGCATCGTCTCACTCCCTGCAGAAGAACCGATCACGAGGCGCAAGCGCCGGGAGACGCCTGCCTCGAGCACGCAAACGCCTTCGGCTCTGCGCCCCAAGCAGCAGCAGGCCGCCGCCCCACCTAGCATGTCACAAGCGCACGGTCTGCACTGTTACATTTCAGCTACGATTCAAGCCGCTGGCTACTCAGCCTTGCCGATCGTGTTGTTCCTGTAGGCATGCTGCAGGGTGAAGAACGCCTTCTTCTTCTCACCCTGATCGGACACCAGCCCCTTGCGATTGAAGCCGTCCTGCACCCCGGGCAACTGCCTCACCGGGGACCGGAAGTCCATCAGGATCCACGGCGTCAGACCTCTCAGCTGCGGGATCCGGTTCAACATCGGCAGCTGATGGTTGAAGATGTTCGCCTGGTACTCTTCGGTCCAGCGCTCGCCCGCCTGCCCATGAAGGCCTGCGCGCGCATCGCCGCCGAACTCGCTCACAATCAGCGGCTTGTCATAGGCGACCTTCCACTCCATGGTGTCCGCGGCCTCTGGCGTCTTCTCATACCAGCCGATGTATTCGTTGAAGCCGATCACGTCGAGCGCCTTGCCCAACGGATCATCGATGAGCTTCTGGTTCCCTTCCCCATGCACCAGCAGCGCCGCTGTCACCAGTCGCGATGGGTCCTCATGATGCACATACTCTGCAGACCGGGTAAGGAATGCCGTACGTGCCGCGGTGTTCGGAGTTTCATTTGCGATCGACCAGAGGATCACCGAAGCCTTGTCACGATCGCGCCGGATCATCTCATGCAGCTGCTGCTGCGACTTCTGATACACCTCCTCCTTCTCAAATTCCTCAGCCCAGTAAACCGGCACCTCCGACCACACCAGGATGCCCAGCCTGTCCGCAGCCCGCGTCATTCGTTCATCATGCGGATAGTGCGCAAGCCGTACGTAGTTTGCGCCAAGCTCCTTTACCCAGCCGAACAACGTCGCCACGTCCTTGTCCGTGTTCACGCGTCCGCTGCGGTAAGGCGCTTCGGCATGGATACAGATGCCCTTCAGAAAAATCGGCTTCCCGTTCAGCAGGATCTCAGACCCCCGGGTCTCGATCGTGCGAAAGCCCATTTCGTCGTCGAGCCTGTCGGAACCAGCGCTGATCTCCACCTTGTAAAGCTTCGGGTTCTCGGGGGACCACAACGTCAAGCCCTTCGCAGCCGCAGACACCGCCACCCGGCCGCTGGCATCTGTAACACCGTCTGTCTTAATACCCGTGCCGGGGATGGACACCGAGACGCGTTCGCCCGCAGCCGCACCCTCCACATGCACATAGCCCTCGATCTTTGAACGGCTTGCACGGTCCAGGTGCAGATCGAAGTCATCGATAAACCTGTTCGGCACCGACACGATCGAAACATCGCGAGTCAGGCCGCCATAGTTATACCAGTCCGTCTTCAGCGTCGGCACCCCGTCTGCGATGCGCGTGTCATCCACCTCGATCACCACGCTGTTCGCACCGGCCTTCACCACGTCCGTGATCTCGCAATCGAAGGGCGTAAAGCCACCCTCATGCTGACAAACCAGCTTGCCATTCACCGCGGCTACGGAACGATAATTTGCCGCGCCGATATGCAGAAAAGCACGCTGCCCGGACGCTGGCTTGAAGTCGAAGTGTCGTTCATACCAGAGCGAGCCCTCGTACAACCGCAGCCACTCCCCCTGCGTATTCCAGTCGCCCGGCACCTTGATCGCTGGGCTCTTCGAGAAGTCATACTCGATCACCTTCGGGTTCCCGACTGAACCCGCATCGTCGCGGAAGTATCCATCCGGGTTGAACGCATTGTGGAAGCTGTAGAGCCCGGCCTTGTAAGGATCGGCGATCACATGCCAGTCCCCATTCAGGCTCTGCGCCATGCGCCGATCGACCGCCACAAGCTCCGTAGCCCGCGCCATCGTTGCCACCGGCTTCGCCTCCTGCGCCAGCGCAACCGCTGATCCCGCACCCAACACCACCAACAGCAAACACTTCATTGAGCCCGCTCCAGCACAGCCACGTCATACTTCTTCAATGAAACCGACCTGGCGCCGGCATCACCCGCCAGCACATCCCTGAAGCCTTCAGGCAACGACACGCTCTGCACCTCGTCGCCGAAGTTGATCAGGATCCAAACCGTCTTCCCCGCACCCTGCCGCACGTACAGATCAACGCCCTTCGGCATCTCTCCAATCGCCGCCGAGGCCCCGCTCTCCTTCATCATCCACTTCGCCGCCTGGGCCATCTGCTCCGGTCCAAGCTCCGCACCGATGTAGGTGATGCTGCCCTTGCCTACCTTGCGCGTGATCGCCGCAGGCTGTCCATCCAGCCAGCCATTGCTCTTCCCGTACGTCATCAACGTTCTTGTATCAGCCGCTGTTACAGATAGCTGCTCTGCCCACACCTTCGTCTCACCCGATCCCCAGTCGCCACTCACCGGCACATTCTTTTCAAGCGCATAGAACTGCTCCACCCTGCCGCCCAGCAGCTCCGCCAGTGGCCCGGGCTGACGCGCCGGCTGCAGTCCATTGTCCTCTGTCTTCATCCCCGAGCGCTGCCCCAGCACCAGCATCCCGCCGCCCTTTACGTAACCGATCAGGTTCTTCGCAATCTCATCGGAGATCACATTCAACCCCGGCGCCACCACCAGCTTGTACTGTTTCAGATCGACCACCGGCGACACGATATCGACCGAGTGCGCAAGGTTCCGCAGAGGCCCGTAGTAGTCCAGGATCTCGGCGATCGGCTCGAATGCCTTGTTGTGCTTCTGCCAGTCGATCGCCCACTTGCTGTCGTAAGAGTGCAGCACGGCCACATCGCTCTTCACCGTCGTCCCCGCCACCCCCCGGCCCGCCATAGCCAACAACCCCCCAAACTGCCACAAATAACCATAAAACCGCACAAGCCTTACAAACCCACCAACCACCACACCGTGATACTCCTCCTGGCCGTTCAGCGCGCTGCGCCACTGCCAGTAACTCACCGCATCCGCACCATGGCCTATGTCATGCCACGCCATCGCGCGCACCTCGCCCTTGTCCAGCGCATTGTTATCCGGAGACCAGTTCACAAACCCAGGCTGCGTCTCCATCACCCAGAAGTTCTTGCGCAGAAATCCCCGCGTCAGATCATGCGTTGCTCCGTTACGCACAGGATCGAGGTGCCCGGTTCCCACATAGTCATCCCACGACGCAAGATCCAGATCCTGCGCCACCGTGTAGTGGTCGTAGCCATCAAACCAGCCCATCATGTTGGTCGTGATGAACTGCCGCTTCTCGATGTTCGGCCGCATGACCTCGAGATGATTCGCCTGGTAGCTCCTCCACTCGTCGCTCACAAAGCGCTTCCAGCTCAGCAGCAGCCCCGGGTTGCCGTAGCTCGTCTCGATCGGAATCTGGTCCCAGCTCTGGTACGTCTCGCTCCAGTAAGCCGTGGTCCACTTTTCGTTCAGGTTATCGAGCGTCTTGTAACGCGCCTTCAACCAGTCTTGGAAGAGCTTCTTGGTTCCGTCGTCGAAGCTCAGGCTCGCATACTCATTGTCGATCTGCCATCCGATCACGTTCGGATCATGGCCGAACCGCTTCGCCATCTGCTCCGTCACCGCGCGCGTCAGCTCGCGATACTTCGGGTTCGTCCAGTTGAACTGCTGACGATTGCCATGCTCATCCTTGCGCCCATCCTCCATCGTGCGCAGCGTCTCCGGGTACTTCTGGGTCAACCACGCCGGCGGCGCCGCACCCGGGGTCCCCAGCACAATCTGGATGTGATGCCGCTCCGCCGCGCGAATCGCGCGCTCCACCCAATCCAGGTCATAGTGCCCTTCGCTTGGCTCAAGCTTGCTCCAGGCAAACTCCGTGATGCGTGCAAACCGCACGCCCGCCTTCTCCATCAACGCCAGGTCCGCATCCCAGCGCGCCTCCGGCCACTGCTCGGGATACCACGCCGTGCCCAGATAAAGAGCAGGCTGCTCCGCCGGACCATGCACCGCAACCTTCGGAGCCACCTGTGCAGAGGCCCTGCCGCCCAGCCCATCGTCCCGTCCGCCCAGGCCCACGCCCAACGCCAACCCGCACACCGCCACCACGCACCGCTGTCCAAGCATTGATCGCTCCTGTTATTCTTCGGTTCCAAAAGTAAATC
>CAXTUS010000011.1:0-49358 GCA_964247475.1 uncultured Acidobacteriaceae bacterium
TGGGGTGTTGCGGGGCGTGGAAGAGGGGGGCGGCGGGGGCGACTTCGACGAGCTTGCCGTGCTGCATCACGGCGACGCGGTCTGCAACTTCGGCCACGACGGCGAGGTCGTGCGAGATGAAGAGCATCGCGAGATTGTGAGTGCGGCGAAGGTCCCGCAGCAGCGTGAGGATCTGAGCCTGGACGGTGACGTCGAGCGCGGTGGTGGGTTCGTCGGCGATAAGCAGGCGCGGTCGGTTGATCAAAGCCATGGCAATCAGGATTCTCTGGCGCTGCCCACCTGAGAACTGGTGCGGGTAGTCACGGAGGCGAGTCTCCGGGCTGGGCAGGCCGACCTCGTGCATGGCGGCGATGACGCGGGTATGGACCTCGGCCCGGGGGAGGCGCGGTGCGTGGGCGAGAAGGGCTTCCGCAATCTGTTCCCCGATGCGCATGACCGGGTTGAGCGCGGTCATGGGTTCCTGAAAGATCATAGCGACGCCGGCGCCGCGGAGGCTGCGCATCCTCGATTCTGGAAGGGTGAGCAGGGGGATGCTGTCGAAGAGGAGGTCGCCCGTGATGCGTGCGCTCGGCGGCAGCAGGCGCAGCAGGGCGAGCGAGGTGGCGGACTTGCCGGAACCGGATTCGCCGACCAGGCCGAGCGTTTCGCCGCGTGCGAGTGAGAAGGAAATGCGGTCGACGACGGTCTTTGAACCGAAGGCGATGCTGAGGTTCGAGACGGCAAGGAGCGGGGGGGCGTGTTGCGGCATGGGTTGGGTTTAGAGTATCGGAGTTCCGGCGACGGGAGGGTTGAGTCCGTTTTGACTTTTACGTAGGGCTGCTGAGCAAGCAGGCGAGAAGTTTCTGTCAGGATATGCGTCTAATGGATTGTGACGATGAAACGAGTGTGGCTGGCCGCGACGGCGATGTGTTTCCTTGGGTTTGTAAGTCCAGTGGCGTTGGTCAGCGGCCAGACGCACAGCGTGAAAAAGCCGGAGACGGTGGTCCGAGCGGTGGCTGTTTATGAGTACACCGGCGAGGAAGGCAAGGCGACAGCGAGCCGGGTGGTGCCGGTGTCGCTGTTCATTAATGGAACGTTGCGCGATGCGGGCATCTACCTGGCGCGGCCGGTGCCGTTCGCGCTGAGTACAGGAACGATCTACGAGGCGCAGAAGTCGGGTGTGCCGTCGGGAACGGTTGAGCTTGCGTACGATCGTCACCTGACCGCGGGCGATACGGAGCAGATCGACGATGGCTGGCTGGCGTATGGACCGTTCAAACCGAGGCCGGCGGAGATCGCGCCTGCAAAGAAGCAGAGTGGACCACTGCCGAAGGTGGAGGTAGCGGGCGGGTCGAGGCCCCACTTTGGCAGCCGCCCGGAGGGAACAAAGCAGGCGAGCGCCGGCACGACTACCGGGGATGACAGCACAGCGAAGACGGATGACGCGAAGGATGGGCCGCGTCCGGACCCTGACCGGCCGAGCTTTCACAAGGCTCCGCAGGCTACCGCGCCCGATCCCGACCAGAAGAAGACAGATACCGCCGACCCGAACGACGAAGCGGAGCGGCCAACGCTGAAGCGGCGCACACCGGCGGAGATCAAGGCGGACCAGAAGAAGAAGGATTCGGCGAAGGTAACGGGCGGGAACGGGTTGAACGATGATCCGGATCGACCGAATCTGCATCGTGGCAAGCCAGCCTCGAGGCTCGAGGAGGCGGACCTGCCACCGCTGCGCGGGATCCCGAAGGACATGAAGCAGGTGGTGACAGTGTCGGACGCGAAGGATCGCGCGGAGCATGACTTCAGCCGTGCCTGGGAGAACGAGGCGGAGCACGCGGAGGTGCTGGGGAAGATGCAGGCGTTCGCAAGGGCAAAACTGGCGGTTTATCTTGCAGGGGCGACTGCTCCCAGCGCTGCTGACGCCGCGGCGGAGAAGCCTCGGCCGATGTTGGCCACCCATACCGCCCCTGCGAACACGCCGGCTGCGCGTGCGGCAGCCAGGCGGAAGGCGGCTGCTGCTGCTGCGGCCGCCGCCAAACAAGCCGTCACCGAGGCCGCGGCACCGGTGCTGACCGATGAGGTGTTGAAGGGGTACACGCTAAGCTACGGCGGGGACCCGACATTCTTCTATACGGCGACGTCGCGGGGCGCGGATGCGGTAACGCGGTATGTATCAGTGGTGGCGCAGCAGGATCCGATCACCGGGTTGAAGGTGGCGCTTTCGAGTGTGACGGACTCAACGCACCTGGACCGGACACCCTGGCTGCGGCTGGTCGATGTGGTCGATGCCGATGCTTCAAATCGAGCATCCCTGCTGATGGAACTGCGGGCGCAGCGTACGCGGCAGTTTGCACTGTACCGCGTGATCGGTGCCCAGGCGGAACAGGTGTTCGCCACTGGGTCGACGGAGTAGTCCAGGCGCGATCACGTCCTGATCGCGGACGTGCGGCCACTTCGCGCGAGGCGCGAGCGCTTCCGTGCGAAGTGCTTCGTTTGACATCAACGGCTTACGCGCGGAAGCGTTCTCAACACTACGGAGTGGCCCCCGTCCAGCGTCAGGACGGGGCTCTTTTCAGAACTTCTGCTGCTGCAGCCAGGCGCGCAGGTCGGCTCCCAGGGCGGGGTGCTTGAGGCCGAGTTCCACGGTTGCGCGCAGAAAGCCCTGCTTATCGCCCGCGTCGTGACGCTTGCCGATGTAGCTGTAGCCGTAGACCTTTTCATGCTGAAGCAGGGCCTTGATGGCGTCGGTAAGCTGCAACTCGCCGCCGGCTCCCGGCGTGATGCCTTCGATCATCTCGAAGATGCGTGGGGTAAGAATATAGCGTCCGATGATCGCGTTCTGCGACGGCTGTTCGCCGGGTTTGGGCTTTTCTACCATGGTCTTGACGGCGAGCAGACGCGGATTCTTGGGGTCTGGCGTGCAGTCAAGGCAGCCGTATGCCGAGATCGCGTCACCTTCGACAACCTCTGAGCCGAGGATGGAGGACTGGGTCTCGTTGAAGGCTTCGACCATCTGCTTCATGCAGGGGGTGTCGGCGTCGACGATGTCGTCAGGGAGCAGAACGGCGAAGGGCTCGTTGCCAACGATCTCCTTGGCCATGAGAACGGCGTGGCCGAGGCCGAGCGGCTCGGACTGGCGGGTGAAGGTGACCTTGGCGAGCTTCGAGACGGAGCGTGCGATCTCAAGCAGAGCGGTCTTGTTCTTGGCGGCGAGAGAGGCCTCGAGCTCGGGATTCTTGTCGAAGTGGTCCTCCATGGTCGTCTTGCCGCGGGACGTGACGATGATGATCTCGGTGCAGCCGGCGGCAACGGCCTCCTCCACGCCGTACTGGATCAGCGGCTTGTCAACCAGGCACAGCATCTCTTTCGGGGTGGCTTTGGTGGCGGGGAGGAAGCGGGTGCCGAGTCCGGCTGCGGGAAAGACTGCTTTGCGGATTTTTTGAAGCGCCATAAAAGGAGGTGCTCTTTTCTTTCAAACGAGTTAGAGCTTAATGCTAGCAAACGAGGCAGGGTGAAGTCGTCCCGGGCGGGGAATTGCGGCTGCATGTTTTGGGTGATTTTCACCAAAGGGCTGTGGGAGGGCCGTGCAGAAGTCGGTCGGCAGGGGTAACTGCTACCGTCTATGAGCCTCTTCTTTGTGTCCTCCCCGGGGGCCAAAGTGCTTGGGGCATCTGGTTGAGCGAGGTGAGCGGACGGAAGTCTGGATCACAATGGCCTGATCCCTTCGTGGACTCCAAGCGAGCAGGGGCAGGAATCTGGTGAAAGGGCATGAGGGGACGTCGTCGCGCCGCGCGATTCCGATCGGGCTAGCGATCACCTGAGCGCCTGCAGTTTAGGACGGCACCCAAGTCGCGGCGCGGACCTGAATTGGGTCGCCAAGAACCCGAGAAGTCGATGTGGGGTATACGGACCCCTTCGTGCTTTGTCGCCCAGCCTTGGTGCGTTGACACGCGCTTGGGGATGACCTACTCCGCGAAGGTCTCAAGCTGGTACTTGTATTCCTAACCTTTCATGTCGATCGGGACATGCATCAGCCTACGATCGCTACTCCACGAGAAAGCAGTGCATGCCAGCTTTTCGAGGCGATATCGGGAGCCGGACCAAGGATGCTCGGACCAAGTATGCTCGGACCAAGGATGAGAAGCATTCCTTTTGCCATCATGATGGCCTTGTTCATTCAAGCGTTCTCCTACGCCAGCGCGCAAGCAAGGTCTTCTATCCCCTATGTAGGCTGTCGCTCGGATGGCCAGCTAGGTCCGAGAAGAGCGCCTCGCCGAGAAGCGATAAAGTCACCCTTGTCTGTAGAGGTCGCTCGGCAACTTGCCTACTACCAGGCTGAGCAAGGATCGGGGGTACTTGCTCCACGCGGCTGGCGTTGCTTAGGGGTCTACGGATCAAACGGCGGTTCGCTCTTTGTCGTACCTCAAGCAATCCCCAGCAAGCTGTTGTTGTCGAACAGGTGGAAGGGTTTCTCCGGCCCGGTTGTTCAAATCTCAGACTCATACGGGGGCACTTCAGGGCGCTTTGAAGTTGCATGGATTATCGCTCAAGTCTTTCCGGCGCACAGAGCTTTCCTTTCGAAGGCCACCGCAGAAGGGGCTGTAGCGGCAGGTGATTTTGCGGGCAGTTCAACTCTCAAAGACAAGCTTCGCCACGTCAGCAACGAGGTTGTCGAGTACGAGACTCCACCCCATACAGAAGGACTAGGGACGCGCTACGAGATCCAAAGCAGTGAGAGCGCCATCAGAGGCGTGGAAATACTCGTGGGCCCGGATGAAGATCCGGATCTGGTCTCAGTCTCTGTGCGCCTGCCAGGACGTTCTAACCTCCTAAGCCGAGCCATTGTCGAGCAGTCATGGCGCGAATCAGCAGCAAAGCCACGACGCTGAGCCTGGCAAGAAGATCGACGTTGAGTGGTACCTGCGAAGAGGCGCTCCGTCAGTTCTTCGATTCGGATCTTCAGGCGATCTTCTTGCGTGGCAGAGGCGCAACAGACGGATCAAGCAGCATCCAACCTCCCAAAGGCAGGTCCCATGACTACTCTCTTCGCATGGTCATCTCTTCCGCTGGTCGTCTTTGCATTGTCGGCTGTTAACCAGAGTTCAGCCTCGCCTCAGAACCCTCAGACGCAGTCAGCGACGGGCCAAGCCACGCAGTCATCGCCCGGTGCTCGAACCCAGAACCGCAGCGCCGGAGGCGAAATCGGCAGCGGCGGCGGAGACATCGGTAAAGGGACAGGAAAAGGCGCCGGAGCCGCGGCCGAGGGGGCCGGCAAGGGTGCCGGCGATCTGATGACGCTCCACCCCGTGGGCGCGGCCGGAGACATAGGCGCAGGTGCCGGGAAAGCGGGCAAGGATGTCGGAGTCGGTGCGGTGAAAGGAACAGGGAAGGTGGGCAAAGGAACGGGTCGGCTGATCGCTAAACCCTTCCATCACACCAACAAGGCTGACAGGCCGGAGGCGCCTACTCAGCCAGCCGATTCTCCACATTGAGCAGGCTGCGCTTCAGCCTCACTGGTCGCTCCTCGAATCCGAAATCGTGCGCATCCTCGAGTGCACTGCACCCTGAACGCTCTCTGGACTACACCTGGACTGAACCTCGAAGCTACCTGGTCCATGGCCCTCGAACGCACCTTCTCAGGGAAGGGTTGGTTGAGGCAGGGGGCGGGGAGCGGGACCTGTTGGCGTCATGTGGATGGGCTTGATGTTGCCGCTGCCGTCGAAGTGCATCTCGTCGATCGCCAGGACGCGTTGGTTTGGGCCGGTCGTGCCCAGCGGGTGGCGATGGTAGACGATGTACCAGTCGTCAGTTCCTGGGATCTGAAGGACGGAGTGGTGGCCGGGACCATTGGCGATGGCGGGGTCTGTCCCAAGGATTTTAGAGATGCGTTGGAATGGACCGGTTGGGCTGGCGCCCCTCGCGTATGCCACACCGTAGCTTGAATCTCCCCAGTCGCCCTCGGACCACATGAAGTAATAGACGCCGCGGCGCTTGATCATAAAGGGACCCTCCACGTAGTTCTCGGGGGTGATCTCCTTGTAGAGTGAGCCATCCTGCATGGGGATGACGCTCTTGAGATCGGGGGCGAGGCGGGCGACATTACAGTGGCCCTGGCCTCCGTAATAGAAGTAGATGGAGCCGTCATCGTCCTTGAAGACCATGGGATCGATGGGTTGTGCGCCGTTGTGAAACTCTCCGATCAGCGGCTTGCCGATGGCGTCGATGAAGGGGCCACCGGGTTGATCGCTGACTGCAACGCCGATGCCGCCGGGGAAGATATCGTGCTTCTGAATGTCATTCGCGGCGAAGAAGAGATAGTAGTGGCCATTCAGGTAAATGGCGGAGGGCGCCCATATGGCGTAGGCGGCCCATGCCACGTTGCGGATGTCGAGTATCCTGGGATGCCTGGTCCAGTGGACGAGGTCGGGTGAAGAGAAGGCGTCGAGCGAGGTGTGCAGCAGGTACACGGGATGGATGACGGGGCCGGTC
The DNA here is from genome assembly GCA_964247475.1 of uncultured Acidobacteriaceae bacterium. Taxonomy (GTDB): domain Bacteria; phylum Acidobacteriota; class Terriglobia; order Terriglobales; family Acidobacteriaceae; genus Edaphobacter. The sequence goes on from CAXTUS010000011.1 coordinate 6,469, forward strand.
CGGAGCTTCTGCTGCAGCGGGTTAAAGGGCGTGCCGTCCTGGCTGTCGGGTGTGGGGCTCGAGGAGGTGGGGTAGATCCAGTACTGGCCGGCGAAGATGTGGACCTCGGGATCGGCGTACCAGCCCTGCTGTCCGACGCCCGACGGAGCCTGCGTCCGGGCGGGCGCGCAGAGAAGGATGGGCAGGAGGAGCAGGGCGAACAGGGCGAAGCGGCAGTATCGGTGCATGGTTGATCTCGTACGCCTGCGCTAAAGGGTGGGCGAGTCGTTGTGGAGCATGGCTTTGCGAATGACCTTAATGGGGACCGGGCCCTGGCGGAGAAAGTCGTCATGGAATCGCTGCAGCGAAAAGCTGGTGCCCTGTTGCTTTTCGACGTCGGCGCGGAGCTTGAGGATCTCGAGCTTGCCCAGGTTGTAGTAGAGGTAGAGGGCGTCAGACGTTCCGCGTTTGGTCTCCATGAGGCCGATTGCGTGTGACTGGTAGCCTTCCTTGACAAAGAGATCGACGGCCTGGTCGAAGCTGATCTGACCCGTATGAAGCTTGATCGCGACGACGAAGCGAGCGTTGCGCAGAAGCGCATCCTGCAGCTGCCCTAGACGGATAAGGCGTGCCTGGCGCACCTGATCCGCGGTCGCGTTCGGGGGTGCGGCGGCGTAGCCCTGGTCGAGCATCATCTGCTCGCAGTAGTGCGCCCAGCCCTCGACATCGGTGTTGGCGCCGGTGAGGTTGCGAACCTTTGACTTGATCTGCGGCGAGTAGAGGAATTGGACGTAGTGGCCGGGATAGGCCTCGTGGACTGCGGTGGACGTGATGGTGCCCACGTTGAAGGCGGCCATGTGCTCGGCGACACGCTCGGAAGACCAGCCTTTTTCGGGCAGGGTGACGTTGAAGTAAGCCTTTTTGCTGTGGGTCTCGTAGGGGCCGGGCGAATCCATGGAGGCCTGGGTCGTGGCGCGCTCGAAGGGCGGGGTCTCTTCGAGCGTGGGCTGTACGTCGGACGGGATGGTAACGATATGGTGCGACTGGATGAAGCCGATCAGCGCCTCGAACTGGTTGTGGAAGGTGGCAAGCAGCTGGTCGGGCGCGGGGTGGATGGTGGCGAGCTCGGCCAGGACCTGCTGCGGAGTCTTCGAGGGATCGACCTCCTTGGCGATGCGTGCGAACTCAGACTGGTTGTGGTGCATGTCGGCATAGGCGACGTTGAGCAGGTGGTCGAGCGGGATATCGACCATCTCGTCGTAGGCGAGCTTTTTGCTGAAGACTTCGGCTCCGAGCTTGTAGTCGCCGTTCGAGCGTGGCAGCAGGTCGGACTTCATCCATGCGCCGTAGTCCTTGAGGGCCTGGATCACGGCTGCGTTTGATCTTTGGAAGTCGGCTTTCGTCTTGGCGTCTTTGGCAGCGGTGAAGGCAGCGGGAACGTCGTTCTGAAAGAAGCTGATGTTGCCTTCGATCTGTTCAAGAGCGATCTCGGTGAAGATGTGCGGTGGGTTCTGAAGGTTCTTGCGGGCTTCAAGGAGCACCTGCGGCATCTTTTGCTCGCGGCTGATGACGGCGCGCAGGCGGGTGTCGGCGGGGGCGTAGTCGCGCTCCATGAGGGTGAAGACGGAGCTGGTAATCCCGGAGGAGTAGTTATCGGGGTTCTTCTGCCAGTTGCGGATGACCTCGATCGAGAGAAGCGCAGAGCGGATGCTGTTGATGAGGATCTGCAGGTCTGCGGCGTCGTCTGCATCGAGAGCTGCGGCATCAAGGGCGGTCAGCTTCTTCTCCCAAGTGTGGAGGTAAGCGGCCTGCGCGTTCATGGTTTCGGCGGAGTAGTCCTCAAGCTGGGTGTCGAACTGGTGGTAGCCGACCGCGGTGCCATTGGTGGGATTGAACTTGAAGAGTCCGTCGAAGTACTGGGTAGTGAGGGTGTGGAAGGTCTGCGGTGTGCCGTCTGCGGCAACGTGCTGGGCGGAAGCCGCGGCAGCTGTGGCGAGGGCGAGCGAGAGGAGGAGTGCGGCGTGGAGGCGGAGCTTCATGGTGTCAGGTCTCTTATGGATTGCCGGGTGGGGGCCGCGATCGAAGGTTGATTGAAGCCGATTATAGGGCAGGCTGCTGCTTGGTTCACGCGGGAGACGAACTCTGGTCACGCTGCATCCGATGCGCAGGCGGATGGAGGCCGCGTGAGATGAAGAGGATGCGGTGGATGTTGGTGGCGCTGGGTGCATTGATGATGCCAGCGATGCTGTCTGGCTGCTTCGTGGTGGGCTACTCAAGCGCGAGTGGCGGCTTTATCTGGCCAGGTGGGCTGGGCCTGGTGGTCATGCTGCTGGTGATCTGGTTCATCTTCGGCAGGCGCCGCTAGGGGACCCGCCCGGTCGAGGCTCATTCCCGGTCTTTCGTCTACGGGGAGAGCTTGTGCTCGCTGCTTTTGGTCACTGCTTGAGCTCACTGCTTGTGCTTGGGCGTGTGTTCGCTGCTGGTACTCATTGCTTGTAGACCCGCGCTTCCCAGGGCTTCAGGTTAAGCGTGGATGCGCCGGCTGCGGCCGGGTAGTTTGAGAGCAGCAGTTGTCCGGGCTTCAGACCTCCGGGCAGCGTGTAGGTAACGGACGCGGACGAGAAGTTTTCGACGACCAGGTAGCTTTCTGTGCCAAGCGTGCGGGTGTACGCGAAGATCTGCGGATGCTGCGGGTCAAGGTCCTTGTAGTCGCCGTATACAAAGGCCTTGGTGCCTGCGCGCAGGGCGATCATGCGACGGACGTAGTTAAGGATCGAGTCCCCATCGGTCTCTTCCTGGGCGGCGTTGATCTGCTTGAAGTTGGGATTAACGGCAAGCCACGGATGGGGGCCCGAGGTGAAGCCGGCCTGGGAGGTGGCGTCCCACTGCATTGGGGTGCGCGAGTTGTCGCGGCTGGTGTGGCTGAGGTTTTCAAGGAAGGTGGCTTCGGGGATCTTGCCGGTCTTCACGTTGGCCTTGTAGGCGTTCTTGACCTCGATGTCGTCATAGTCGGTGATCAGCTTGAAGGGATAGTTGGTCATGCCGAGCTCGTCGCCCTGGTAGAGGAAGGGCGTGCCACGGAGGGTGAGGATCATCGTCTCAAGCAGCTTGGCCGATGGGGCTCGCAGGTCACCCTGATCGTTGCCGAAGGTAGACACGATGCGGGGGTTGTCGTGGTTCGAAAGGAAGACCGTGTCCCAGTCATGCTTGGTGAGGACGGTCGCGTGGGCGTCGTAGATGGCCTTCAGCTGCGGCAGATCAAGCGGGATGTGCTTTGAGCCGTTGCGGTTCACCCGGATTGCGTCGAAGTTGAAGATCATGTTGAGCTCGTGGCGGCGATCATCGACCAGGGTGTTGGTCTGGGCGAGCGAGGTGCCGATGGCTTCGCCGACGGACATGTCGTCATACTTCGAGAGCACTTCACGATTCATCTGCTGCAGGTACTCGGTAAGGTGCGGCCCGTTGGCAAAGGTGTTCGATGGATTTTTCATCTGTTCGGGCGTCAGGTCAGGGAGACCGGTCGGCTTTGAGATGAGCGGGATGACGTCCATGCGGAAGCCGGAGACGCCCTTGTCGAGCCAGAAGCGCATGAGATCGAAGACTTCGGAACGGACCTTTGGATTGGTCCAGTTGAGGTCGGGCTGCTTCACGGCAAAGTAGTGCAGGTAGTACTCGTTGGTGGTGGGATCGAGCTGCCAGGCGGAGCCGGAGAAGTAGGACGGGTAGTTGTTAGGCGGTTGCTTTCTGCCGTCGGGGGCAGTTCTGCCGGGCCGCCAGATGTAGAAGTCGCGATAGGGGCTGTCTTTTGACTTGCGCGATTCGACGAACCACTTGTGCTCGTCGGAGGTGTGATTGACGACCAGGTCGATGATGAGGCGCATGTGGCGCTGCTTGATGCCGGCGAGCATCGCGTCGAAGTCTTGCATGTTGCCAAACTCGGTCATGACCTTGCGGTAGTCGCGAATGTCGTAGCCGTTGTCGGCGTTAGGCGAGTCGAAGTGGGGGCTGAGCCAGATGACGTTGATGCCGAGCTTCTGCAGGTAGTCGAGTTTTGAGGTGATGCCGGGCAGGTCTCCGATGCCGTCGCCGTTCGAGTCCTTGAAGGAGCGCGGGTAGATCTGGTAGATAACTGCTTCCTTCCACCACTTGGGCTCGTAGCCGTTGATCAGGTTCTGGGCGGGTGCACAACCTGGGGTAAGCAGGATGGCGGCGATGGCGGCAAGGAACAGGCGCTTGAGCAGCATCGGGCAAGTGTACTAGGGGAGGAGTCCGGCGGGTAGAAGAACACCGCAAGTGCGCCCCTGCACCGGGCGGGTGCCAGATCCCAGGGGTGTTGGCCTGCAGCGCGGCGATTACTGCGGGGTGAGCGAGTCGAGGAGGGCGCGGGTTTCGGCCAGGACGTCTTCGGCCTTAGCGGAGGTGAGGGGCCAGCGGAAGACGCCCTGGGGGGTGAACTGGGCGCCGCGCTTGGCGTTGCGCGCGATCAGCTTCATCAGGTTCCCAGGGTCAATGGTAGCGCGGGCAAGCGACTGGTCGGCGTCCTCTGGGACAGCGAAGCGGATGTGCAGCATCTCTGCGAAGGTCTTGATGGTGGGCGCTGGCTTCTGCGGACGGGCTGCCTGCTGGGTGCGGAAGTTGAGTTGGCCGCGCGCCGCTTGCTGGGGGCGAGCGTTGCTCGGCGCAGGGTTTGCGGCGGGATTCGGGAGGTCGATCTGGGTGCGCTTACGGTCGAGCTGCGCGATGCCGAGCTGTTCACACCGGAGGCGAAGCTCGCCGGCCGCGAGCAGGTTCTGGACGCTCTCGGGTGGCGCGCCATAGCGGTCATGGAGCTCGGAGCGGACGTCGTCGATGGTGGCCTGGTCCATGGCGCCGGCGATGCGTTTGTACATGCGCAGGCGCTGGTTCTCTTCAGGGATGTAGTCAGAGTCGATGCGGACCGAGATGCCGAGGTTGAGGACGGTGGTGGCGTGCGCTGGCTTGTCGCCTTCGCCCTTCAGCTTGTTCACCGCTTCTTCGAGCATCGTCGTGTACATCTCGAAGCCGATGGCCTCGATGTGCCCGGACTGTTCGCCCCCGAGCATATTGCCCGCGCCCCGCAGCTCGAGATCGAGCGCGGCGATCTTGAAGCCTGCGCCGAGGTCTGAGAACTCCTTCAGGGCGGCAAGGCGGCGGCGCGCGATCTCGGTCAGCTCGGTGTCCGGCGGGATGAGCAGGTACGCGTAGGCGCGGCGATTCGAGCGGCCTACGCGGCCTCGGAGCTGGTAGAGCTCGGACAGCCCATGGCGGTCCGCACGGTTGACGATGATGGTGTTGGCAAGCGGGATGTCAAGGCCGTTCTCGATGATGGAGGTGGCGACCAGGACGTCGTACTCGTGGTTCATGAAGGCGAGCATGACGCGCTCGAGCTCGGCCTCGGGCAGCTGGCCGTGACCGACGATGACGCGTGCGGAGGGGACCTGTTCCCGGATCATCGAGGCAAGCTCGTAGATGGTTTCGACGCGGTTATTGACGAAGTAGATCTGGCCGCCGCGTTCAAGCTCCATCTCGACCGCGGTTCGGATGAGCTTTTCATCGTACTTGGCGACGATGGTCTGGATCGCCATGCGGTCCTTCGGCGGGGTCTCGATAACTGACATGTCGCGCAGGCCGACCAGCGACATGTGGAGCGTCCGCGGAATGGGCGTTGCGGACATGGCAAGGACGTCGATGGCGGCGCGCATCTGCTTTAGGCGCTCCTTGTGGCGCACGCCGAATCGCTGTTCTTCGTCCACGATCAGGAGGCCGAGGTCCTGAAACTTGAGCTTCTGCGCAAGGATGGCGTGGGTGCCGATGAGGATGTCGACCTTGCCCTCCTCGGTGCGCTCGACGATGACGGTCTTCTCCTTTGCGGTGCGGAAGCGGGAGAGCATCTCGATGTTGATGGGGAAGTTCGCGAAACGTTTCTTGAAGGACTCGAAGTGTTGAAAGGAGAGGACCGTGGTGGGGGTAAGGACAGCAACCTGCTTGCCATCCTGGACGGCTTTGAAGGCAGCGCGCATGGCGACTTCGGTCTTCCCGTAGCCTACGTCGCCGCAGAGCAGCCGATCCATGGGCTGGGGCGACTCCATGTCGCGCTTGATGTCAGTGATGGCGGCGAGCTGGTCGTCTGTTTCGGTGAAGGCGAAGGCGTCTTCAAACTCGCGCTGCAGGTTGTTGTCTGGCGAGAAGCTGGTGCCGACGGCGGCGCGGCGCTGGGCGTAGAGCTTGATGAGCTCGGCGGCCATGTCGGCCATGGCTTTCTTAACGCGGGCCTTGGTCTTCTGCCATGACTGCGAGCCGAGCTTGTTGAGGATGGGCGCGGGCCCGGTCTCGGTCGAGCGGTACTTCTGGATAAGGTCAAGACGGGTGAGCGGGACGTAGAGCTTGGCGCCCTCGGCGAACTCGAGGATCATGAGTTCGAGCGGGTTCTCTGCGTCGTCGTCGAGCACGCGCAAGCCGCAGTACTGGGAGATGCCGTGTTCGACGTGGACGACGTAGTCGCCTACGGCAAGGTCGCGGAAGTCCGAGATGAAGGCGGACGTCTTTGATTTGCGGGTCGCGGGTCGCGCGGTGATGTCGGCTTCGTCCGAAAGGTCGTTGGCGCCGAAGATGACGATCTGGCGAGCGCTTGCCTTTTCAAGGTCGAGGACCTGGACGCCGTTGGCGATAGGCGTTCGTACGATGATCGGGGTGCTGGAGTTGCCGGCGAGATAGCTGGACTCTGAATAAATGGTCTCGGAACCGGCGGCCAGGTTACGCGAGCCGAGCCGATAGGGGACCTGGTACTCCTGAAGCAGGCCGGCGAGGCGTTCGACTTCGCCCTGGTTGGGCGCCGCGATCAGGACGCGCGACTCCTGCCGGATGAGAGTCTGGATCGCGTCGATCATGGACGGGATAGCGCCGTGAAAGCGTGCGGTGGGGCGGGTGTGGAACTCGACTTCAGAGAGGCTCGAGTGGGCGGAGTCGAGGACGTCGACGGCGCCGAGCTGGTCGAGCTCTGCGCCGCAGAAGTTGCGCAGGCGGTCGTCGAGATCCCATGGCGAGAGGTAGATATCTTCTGGCCGGATCAGGTTGCCGATCCCGGAGCGGTCGTGGCGCTGCTCGACCTTGTTCCACCAGCGCTCGCCCTGGTTCTTGATCATGGCGGGCTCTTCGACGAAGATGCGGGTCTCGGGGCCGAGCAGGTCGAGCAGGCTCTTCGACGCGCCGGCGACGGGTGCGAAGAACTCCCAGCCGGGGAAGACGGTGGCCTCGCCTGACCGGGTAGCAACGTGGGTCTGGAGCTCGACAGGGGTCTCGCCGCCTTCGAGCTGCGCGGCCGCGGCGGAGCCTGATCGCGTAAGCCTTGCGTTGATGGCTTCCAGAACCTTCTCAGTGATGGGGATCTCGGTGAGCGGCAACAGGAGGGCGGTGTCGAGATTCGCTGAACTGCGCTGGGTTTCGGGGTCGAACTTGCGGATGGATTCAATCTCGTCGCCGAAGAAGTCGATGCGGACGGGTCGATCCATCTCTGGCGAGTAGACGTCGAGGATGCCGCCGCGGAGGGTGAGCTGGCCGGGCATCTCGACGACGTCCACGCGGGTATAGCCAACCGAAAGCAGGTGTTCGACGAGCATGTCGAGCAGGTACTCTTCGCCCACCTTCAGGCGCAGGGCGAGGGCGGAGTAGAAGTCGGAGTGAAAGAGCTTGAGGCATGCGGCCTCGATGGGCGCGATGACGAGCTTTGCGGATCTGGTGGCGATCTTCCAGAGGGTGGAGGCGCGGGTCTCCTGTATTTCGGGATGTGGCGAGAGATTTTCGAAGGGCAATACGTCGTGCGCGGGCAGGCGGACGACGGATGCGGCGTCGAGCGCACCGGTGAGATCGCAGGCGGAGAGGATGGCCAGGTGAAGGGCCTCGGCGGCCTTGTTGTCTGCGACCAGGATGAGCGCCGGCGCGGGCGTCGCCTGAACGAAGTACGGCAGGTAAAGGGCGCGCGCAGTGAAGGTGAGCCCGGCGATGCGTCGTCGCCCCTGGCCTGACTGCAGGTGCCGGCGGACGCGGTCGTAGGAGTCTGAGAGTTTAAGGTCCGCGAGCAGATCGCGAACAAAAGGAAGGATCATGCTGTTACCAGTTTAGCAACGGTGGGAAGGCTGCGCGGGTGAGGACTCAGCCGGGTTTTGACTGCGTATGATCGAGGCACGACGCGAAGCGAGTCACCCCACGGAGTGGTCGTCATCCGCGACGAGGACGCTCTTGCAGATGCCTTTCTTTTTGGGGGATAGAACGTGAACCGTAATACGCTGGCAGCGCCAATCGGCAGGGCGGGACTCTGGCTCGAGGGCTTGGTGCGCCCGCGCACACGGCACCCGGTTGAGGATGTGCGCAGCGTGCTGGTGCTTGAGTACATGCTGGCGCTCGGGAGCTGCGTCCATATGACGCCGCTCTACGAGGTTTTGAAGCGATGCCGCCCCGAGCTCGAGGTGACGGTGGCGACGCGAGGGCTTTGTCTTGAGGTTCTGCGGCATTCGCCGTATGTGGACCACCTGATTGAAACACCGGATCCGCTGAAGCACCTGGGTGCGGCGGCCGGTTCGTTGACCCGTCAGCTGAAGGAGCGCGGGATTGATCCGGATTGCTGCCTGACCGGTCTTCCTGACCAGCGGACGCGCATTTCGCTGCTGGGGGCGTGGGTGTGCAGGGGATGGCGCGGCGGCTATGCGGTTCAGTCGGCGCTCCTTCAGCGGCCGCTGGTGGTTGATCGATCACGGAGCCAGATTGCGAACAACCTGCGTCTTGCGTCGATGCTGGGATGTGACGTTGAGGCGCCTGAGCCCAGGGTCTTTTTCAATGAGGCCGAGGCGAAGATGGCAATTGAAATGGTGCGCGAGGCCTCGGGAGGCGGGAGGCCGGTGCTTGCGGCGGTGACGCAGAACAGCGGCGGCCAGCGGACTGGGTGGCATGACGAGCGCTGGGTGTCCGTGCTGCGGCATGCTTGGGAGCGGCTGGGGTATGCCGTGATTTATGTGGGAACGGGTGGGGATGTTGCTGCAATCGAGAGGCTGCGCGGGCTGGCCGGTGGCATCGGCGTATCGATTGCCGGCAGAACGACGGTAAACGAGTTGGCTTCGATGCTTGCCGTATGTGACCTGGTGGTGGCGCTCGATACGGGAACGATGCATGTCGGGCGAGGGGTGGGGGTGCCGATGGTGGCGCTCGGGCCTTCGTGGCAGAAGCCGGTGGAGTGGATGCCGTTAGGTCTACCGCAGGTTCGAATCCTGCGTGGAAAGGACCGGGTTGGAGTGCCTGATGGATACAGACTGGACGAAATCTCCGCGGAGGCTGTCATTGCTGCCATGGAGGAGCTGGCAATGTTGTATCCGCCAGGTGAGCAGGGCCGCCGGACAAGGCTGCAGGCAGGACTTTCACAGGTGGAGCGGGCGGCAGTTTAGAGCCGAGCCCGGGTCGGCCCTTGATTCCACGGTGGCCGGGAACTTTTTGGAGTGTTCCAGCTAAGCCGCTGAGTGGACGCTCGTTCGTCACCTCTTTCGTGGATAATGCCAATAATGCGCATTGGGATCGATCTCGGTGGGACAAAGATAGAGGCGCTCGCGATCAACGACGCGGGTATTGAGCTGGTGAGGCACCGGGTGCCAACGCCGCGGGACGATTACGCGGGGACCATCAACGCGATGGCGGGGCTGGTGCGGCGGATTGAGCGCGAGACGGGTCAGACGGGCACCGTTGGCGCGGGGATCCCTGGCACGATCTCCGGCAAGACTGGCCTCGTCAAGAATGCAAATTCGACCTGGCTGAATGGAATGCGGTTGCGTGAGGACATCTCGACCGAACTGGAGCGCGAGGTGAGGATAGCCAATGACGCAAACTGCCTCGCCGTCTCAGAGGCTACAGACGGCGCAGCAGCCGGTTGCGGGGTAGTGTTTGCGGTGATCCTGGGGACAGGCTGCGGCGGTGGCCTTGCCATTGAGGGCAAGGTCCATGCGGGGCTTAACGGCGTGGGCGGAGAGTGGGGCCATAATCCTCTGCCCTGGGCGAGCGGCGCCGACGAGCTTCCCGGTCCCGCATGTTACTGCGGCAAATACGGCTGCATGGAGAAGTGGGTTTCAGGAACAGCAGTGGCCGAGGAATTTCTGCGCGTGACCGGCAAGATCCGCACTTCGACCGAGATCCTGGCAGCCTGCGAGGCAGGCGATCCAGAGTGTGAAGCGGCGGTCGTGCGCCTAGAAGACCGGCTGGCGCGCGGACTGGCGCATCTGGTCAATGTGGTCGATCCGGATGTATTCGTCTTCGGCGGCGGCCTTTCGAAGGCGGCGAGGATCTATCCGAACGTTCAAAGGCGGCTCGGAGAATACGTCTTCGGGCGCGAGGTCATTACACCCTTGATCCAGGCGAAGTACGGCGACTCGAGCGGAGTTCGGGGCGCGGCGTGGCTCTGGCCCGCGAAGATGCGGGAGTAGATCTCGCTGTTGGCAGGTTAGATCGTGAACCGGGCTGCGCCAGGAGGATCAGCCGGGGAGCTGGTCCTGGCGCGGATCCCGGAGTTCGTCCGGCTCCTGCACCTTGCCGTAGATGGCCTGGCCGTATTCAAGGACAGTGACCATGCCAACGCCTCCGCAGATGTTCCCGGTTACGGCATAGAGGAACCAACGAGGGTAGCTTGGCCATGGTGCATGGTGCGTCAGGACCGCGGTGAGGATCTCCCCCGATGCCGCGATGCAGTGGGCGAAGTTACCGAGACCTACAAGAAACGTGAGCGCCCAGATGATCATGACCGAGCCTGTGATCGAGTGCGAGCCAGAGACAAGCCATGCGGCGAGCGCAATGATCCAGCCGCCCATGACGCCCGACCAAAAGATGGTGGCTGAGGGGTTTGCGATGGCGTCGAGACCGAGCTGGGAGAGTTCCTGAACGTAGTGGGGACTGAGTGCAGGGGTAAGCGAGACGAGGCCGGCAAAGGCGAAGGCACCGAGAACGTTTGACGGCAGGACGACGGCCCACAGCCGCAGGGTATTCCAGAACTCGCGCTTCTCTGCGAGCACCAGGGCTACGGGGTAGAGGGTGTTTTCTGTGAACAACTGCGCGCGCCCGATGATCACGACGATGAAGCCGAGCGGATAGAACATGCGCGAGATCATCTGCGCGCCGGGGCTGTGGCCGAGCATGGCAAGCGCAATGGCGGTGCCAAGGGCAGAGAGCCCCATAAAGGTGCCACCGGCAAAGCCCGAGATGGCAAGTGCGGTGCTTGATCGCTTAAGCTCTTCACGTGCGTTGTGGGCTACCTGTTGATAGATCTCCTCGGCCGATGGGCGGGCAAGATTTTTCTGGTGCTGTTGGCTTTCCGGGGGGGCGCCTGAGCCCTCTTCCTGTTCGCCTGCATCTGCGGCTTCAGGTTCGATCTCAGCTTCGGGCTGGGGCATGTTGGCGATCCTTCAGGTTACGTGGAGATGACGAGTGAGATGCAGATTTCACTCGGCCTGCATCCTACTGGCATGGGCGCTGAGCGACGGGTACGTTTGTTTCTCAACCAGAGCTCCGGTGTGGGCGATTTGCAGCCAGACGAGCTCTGCCGCAGGTTCAAGGCGCGCGGCGTCGACTGTGAGATGACACAGCTGGACGATGACATCCAGCTGCCGGAACTCGCGGAACGAGATGATGCGGGCGTGGTGTGGGTGGCGGGCGGCGGCGACGGCACGGTGAACGCGATCGCGCGGATCGTAGCAGGAACCGAGCGTGCGATGGCGGTGCTGCCCTGCGGCACGCTCAACCACTTCGCGCGGGACTTGCGTATACCGCTTGATCTGGACGCGGCGATTGAGGTGGCTGCGATCTGCCCATGGCGCCGGGTGGATGCGGCTGAGGTGAATGGCGTCGTCTTTGTGAATAACTCCGGGCTCGGGGTGTATCCCGCGATGGTCTTTGACCGCGAGCGGATGAAGAAGGGCGGGGGCAACAAATGGTTTGCGCTGGCAGTGGCTTCAGCGCGCGCCTTCGTGCGTTTCCGGTCTCTCCATGTGGAGCTTGAAGTGGATGGTACGCAGCAGGAGTACAAAACGCCATTGATCTTCATCGGCAACAATCCATACGTGATCGAAGGGGGGAGTCTTGGTTGCCGTGAGCGGGTAGACACGGGGCGGCTGGCGCTCTACCTGGTGCCGGGAGCGACACGTGCCGGGCTGCTGCGGCTGCTGATAGGCGCTCTAACCGGCCGGTTGCGGGGTGCGAAGGAACTGGTTGAGTTTACTGCGGACCACTTCACCGTGCGGGCGAAGCGGCGTCGACTGCGGGTGTCGTTTGATGGCGAGGTCCGCAGGATGGTTCCGCCACTGGTGTACAAGGCTCTGCCTGGTGCACTGCGGGTGATCGCGCCGCCGGTTGAAGCCACGGTCGGCGCGGCGTGAGGACGCTGGCGCACATCTCTGATCTGCACTTTGGCAAGGATGATCCAACGATTGTTGCCGGCTTGGTGGAGTCCTTGGGGAAGGTAGCGGCGGATGTGATCGTGATCTCTGGCGATCTGACCCAGCGTGCGAAGAAGAAGCAGTTCCGTGCGGCAAGGTCCTTTCTGAACCAACTGCCGAAGGTGCCACAGTTGATCGTACCGGGCAATCACGATGTATCGACTACAAACCTGTTTGAGCGCGTAGTGCGTCCTTTGAAGCGCTACGAGCGCTTTATCACGAAGGATCTTGAGCCGTTTCACAGCGATGGTGAGCTTGCGATCGCCGGGGTCAATACGGTGCGCCTGATGTCAACCAAGGATGGACGTATGAACCGCTCGCAGGTGGAAAGGGTTTGTGCGCAGTTTGGTCACGTATCCGGCAGAGCTTTGCGCGTGGTGGTGACGCATCATCCGATGGATGTGCCGGCTGAAGACCTTCGCCACCCGACGCTGACGCGCGCGAGGATGGCGATGGCGGGTTTTGCGAAGTGCGGGGTGGACCTGTTCCTTTCTGGCCATCTGCATGGCGGACTGAGCCTGACCAGCAGCGCCCGCTACAACCTGCCCGGCTATAGTGCTGTTGTGGCGCACGCCGGTACGGCTGTCTCGACTCGAACGCGCAACGAGCCGAATGCATGGAACCTTATCCGTATGGAAGAGGCTTCGATCGAGATACAGCAGATGACTTGGAACGGGACCAAATTCTCAGCTGGCAGGGTGGATCGCTATACAAAGCGAGATGCCGGGTGGACTTCAGTGGGGATGTAGGCGCTGGTCGATGTCGATTGTTGCCGCAAGCCAGCAGGCGCCTGTGATGTAGCCGGCTAGGACGTCGGTGGGCCAGTGCATGCCCAGGTAGATGCGGCTTAGCCCTATGCCAGATACAAGGATTAGGGACACGGCAAGTAGGGGCAGGTGCGTGAGGATCGCAACCCGTGGGCCTTTAGATGGGCAAGCGTTTCGCACGGCTGAATAGAAGATGAGTCCATAAAGAACGAGTGCGAAGAGGGCATGGCCCGAAGGAAAGGAGAAGGTTGGCTCGCTGCCGATCGACCATGCCACATGCGGCCGCGCACGGTGGAAGATGAGCTTAAAGCCTTCGTTGAGGATCATCGCGCCCCCGATGCCGATGGCGAAGGTGGTCACTCCCTGTCGTTTGCGGCGGAGCTGCCCCTGGTGCTGTCTGGAACCAGTGAGGAGAAGGATGGTGAGGGCAGTGATCAGCGTGGGAACGAAGACCTTGATCGAGCCGATGAAAGTGAGCGCCTGCATGATGCGGGTAAGCGTTGGAGCCGTCCAGCCATGGACGTTGGCTTGAAGGGGAAGATCAAGAACCTGGAGTGCAGGCAGGCAGGTGTGCAGCAGCAGCAGGAGCACGAACGCAATTAACGCTGCCTTGGTTGCGACGAGCACGGCGGATGCGCGCGAAGTTTTAAGCGATTTCATCAGGGAGACTCTAAACACCATAAACTGGCCTGGTGTTTGGTGGGGCCACAAGACTCTTTGCCAACTGTGCCCAGGCTGGCAGATTCTTAGAGGATGAAAATGTCGGCCTATCCCTCCTCCCTCCGCCTCATGATGGTTGCCCTGCTCTTCGCCCTGGGTCCCGGTTCGAGCGTGAGTGCGATCTGCGCGCAGACCTCGCAGGATCATGCACAGGGGCAGCAGGGACGGCCTACGAGCACACCGTACTCCGGTGACCTTTCCATCTTTGAGTATCCCGACCGGGATCAAAAGCTACAGCCGCAGAAGATCATGGATCTGCTGCAGTTGACTCCGGGAAAGAGTTTCGCAGATATTGGCGCGGGTTCCGGATGGTTCACGGTACGGGCTGCGAGGCGTGTGGGCGAGAAGGGCACGGTGTACGCCGAGGACATCAACCAGCCTGCGATTGATTACATCGAGAAGCGCGCCGCGAAGGAGAAACTTGGCAACGTGAAGACGGTGCTGGGCACTCCTGACGATGCGAAGCTGCCGCAGGGCGCGATCGATGCGGTGCTGCTGCTGAAGGTGTACCACGAGATTGCACGGCCAGTTCCCTTCATGCAGGGGCTTCGTGCCTCGCTTGCCCCGCACGGGCGCGTGGGCATTGTGGACCGCAACGGCAGCGGCACCGATCATGGGTTGAACCATGATGTTGTCGAGCACGAGATGACAGAAGCGGGCTTTCGCAAGGTAGCGATGTACGACTTTACGAAGGCGGACGGGCAGGATTACTTCTTGATCTTTGAAGCCCGCTAGGCCTGACGACTCAAACAAAACTGAACAAGGAAGCCGTCGCTTGAAAATTACCAAGCGTGCGGGCTCGTGTCTGCGTTACAGTGGATTCATCTTTCATTAATCCACGTAGCGTCGTCACGCAGGCTGCTCTCCTTTCGGGTTCAGGGCTATGTCGTTTTCCTCGCCTGCCGGTGAGCCGCGGCCCCGACGCTTCTGCACCGCACCTGCATTGCTGCCTCGCCAAGAGGCGAAGGCTGCAGTGCATCACACGCTTTCTGTTGCTGGAGGTCGCACTCGATGGGTTTGAGCCGACGGGATTTTCTTACGCGTGTTGGGCAGGCTGGAGGCTATAGTGCCGCATTCATCACCATGCAGGGCCTGGGACTGATGGAAGCAAAAGCCCTGCCAACGGCGAAGGTCGAAGCCACGCCTGGCTCCGGCAAGGGCGTAAAGGTGGTGGTGCTGGGTGGCGGCATCGGCGGGCTGGTGGCAGCGTATGAGCTGCGCGCGCTGGGCTATGAGTGCACGGTGCTCGAAGCGCGTGAGAGGCCCGGCGGCCGCAACTGGACCGTGCGGCCAGGGGACACGGTCGCGTTGAACGATGGCTCTACACAGAAGTGCACATGGGATGATGGCCACTATCAGAACTTCGGACCGGCGCGGCTTCCGTCCATCCATCCGACGATTCTGGGGTACTGCAGAAAGCTTGGCGTTGAGCTGCAGGTGGAGGTGAACTCTTCGCGTTCTGCGCATCTGCAGAACGATGCGGCCAATGGCGGCAAGCCTGCGGTGATGCGGCAGGTAGTGAACGACACGCGCGGACACGTCAGCGAGTTGTTATCGAAGAGCATCCACCAGGGCGCGCTCGACGCTGATCTGTCGCAGGAAGATCGAACGCGCATGATGGACTTCCTGCGCATCTACGGGCCGCTTGATGAGGCGGGCAAGTATGCAGGCAGCGATCGCGCAGGGTATGAGAAGACCGCGGGTGCCGGAGAAGACGCTGGCGTGCTTGCGAAGCCGATCGATCTGCACACCTTGCTTGATGAAAGCTTCTGGCAGGGTATGCTGTTCGACGAGCAGTTTGACATGCAGGCCACGATGTTCCAGCCGGTAGGAGGGATGGACCGTATTCCTTTTGCTTTTGCGAAGTCGCTTGGCGGCATCGTCCAGTATGGCGCGCCGGTTACGGAGATTCGCAGAACCGCTAAGGGTGTGCGCATCGCTTACAAGCAGAAAGGTGCGGCCAAGGAGATCGAGGCCGAATACTGCATCTGCGCCACGCCGCTGATGAGCCTGAAGAAGATGCCGAATGATTTTGGCGTGGAGCACAAGAAGGTGATTGAGGAGTGTACGTATTCTCACGCGTACAAGGTTGCATGGGAGAGTCGGAGGTTCTGGGAGCAGGACTACAACATCTATGGCGGCCTGGAATTTGTAACATCAGGTTGTAGTCCGATCTGGTTTCCCTCCGCAGGATTATTTTCAGAACGTGGCGTGCTAGTGGCTGGCTACACGGATGAGAAGGATGTACCACCCTTCGGCAAGATGACGCTTGAAGAGAAGTTTGCCGAGAGCCGTAAGTCGATTGAGCGTCTGCATGCTGGCCATGGCAAGGAGCTCGAGAAGCCGATGTACGTGGGCTGGGGCAAGGTGGAGTACAACGAAGGATCGTGGATTCGCAGCTATGCGCCCGACGTCGCGAAGGCTCCAGGCATGGCCTTGACTAGGCAGACAGGTCAGGCGCGCAACGCATCGATCGCACGAACGGAGAGCAATCCTGCGTATGAGGCGCTGATCCGTCCCGACGGACCGTTTATCTTCGTGGGCGATCATGCAAGTCACATCGTAGGCTGGCAGGAGGGCGCTGCGTTGAGCGCGATTCGTGCGGTGGGGATGATCTCAGACAAGGTCAAGGCCGCCAGGCTGGCTTTTGCTGCCGGCATTGTGATGGGTTAGTTTGAACTTCTAGTGAAGGAGACGGCATGCGAAATTGGCGGGTATTCGGTGTGGCTGCAGCGATGGTGATCATGGCTTCGGCGCATGGGCAGGTTGTGGTCAAGCATATTCAGTCGGATAAGAGCCCGATTGCGGCCGGTGTCTGGGCAGGCGACACGTTTTATCTAAGTGGGCAGCTAGCGTCTCCGGTGACGCCAGCTGATGATACGAAGAAGACACCGGCGGTGTACGGCGATACGAAATCACAGTCGGCCAGCGTGTTCGCGAAGATCCAGAAGGCGTTGCAGGAGCAGGGCCTCGACATGAAGGACGTCGTTAAGATGACGGTCTTCCTGGGGCCTGAGCCGGCTACGGGTAAGCTCGATTTCGCAGCCATGCAGTCTGAGTATGTGAAGTACTTCGGGACGGCTGCACAGCCGAACAAGCCGGCGCGCTCAGCATTCCAGGTGGCGGCGCTCGCGGCGCCCTGGGCGCTGGTGGAGATTGAAGTTATCGCTGTGAAAAGCAAATAAGCGATGCGTCCTGATAGGGTACGGTCCTCACTCTATGTGACATGAGGCTTCGCGTGAAGGCGTGAAGCCTCATAATCTCTCGAAGCATTAGGTGCCGTGATCCGGACGCCTTGTCCGTCAGCTCTTGTCTGCTGCGGTCTCGATCGGGGGCGTGTCCTTCAACTCACGCGCACGCTGTTCCACCGCGCGCATGACACGCAGCAGATTGCCACCATAGATCTTTTCGATCTCCTTCGCGCTGTAGCCCTTCTCGAGCAGAGCACGGGTTAGTGCCGGGAACTTGTCGTACGAACTCAGCTCGGCAGGGACGCAGGTGACGCCATCGAAGTCTGTCCCGATACCAACGTGGTCGATGCCGCCAACCTCCACGGCATGGTCGATCTGGGCGACCACATCTGCAAGAGTGGCTGGTGGAAGGCCTGCGGTCGCCTCGGTCATAAGGGCATCGGTTGCAGCTTCACGCGCCTTGGGATCGGTGATCTTCTGAATCTCTTGGTAGCGTGGCATGAGCTTGGCCATCAGTGGTTTGGCGGCATCGTCGTAGCGCTGTGAGAGATAGCCGCAGTCGAAGTTGATCTGCATGGTGCCGCCGTTCTTTGCAAGCGCACGGATCATGTCGTCGGTCATGTTGCGCGTATTCGACGAGAGCGCCCGACAGGAGCTGTGCGAGGCGATGATCGGTGCGGTGCTGGTGGCGATGGCGTCGGCAAAGGTGGCATCCGCGGTGTGTGAAATATCGATCATCATGCCGAGACGATTCATCTCGCGTACGACATCTTTACCAAAGGGCGTGAGGCCACCATGGTGCTTCACCTTTTGATCATTGAGGTCGCCCTGTGAGTCTGCCCAGTTGTTGGTGTTGAAGTGGGTGAGCGTCATGTAGCGGATACCAAGGGCATAGTAATCGCGTAGCAGGCGAAGCGAGTCTTCGATGGCGTGACCACCTTCGATGCCCATCAGCGCGGCGATCTTGTGCTCACGGTGCGCGCGCCCGATGTCTTCTGCCGTGGTTGCGAAGACGAAGTCTGCGGGATGCTTGAGGATGACGTCGGTGCGCACGGTGTCAATCATCTGCAGGGTGCGATTTGCCGAGTGGTTGTCCTTGACGTATTCGGCATCAACGAAGACGGCGAAGAACTCCGCGCCAAGAAATCCCTTCATGCGTGCGAGGTCGGTCTGGCCGAGCTTGTTGTGGGTTGCAATGTCGAAGCCGTCCACGGTCTTTGAGGGGACGTCGTTGTGGGTGTCGATCAGAATGGCGTCGCGCGTGATCCGATCGACTTCCGCCTGGGCGACCGGCTTTGTGCGAGCGTGGTGCTGCGCGGCGAGAGGTGCGGCGAGGCATACGAGCAAAGCTGCGGAGCAAGACAAGAACGAAGGACGGTCATAAATCAAGAGCGATCCTCGTGACGTTGAAGATGAACACGTGCGAACGTGTCCTGATTCCACGGAGTGGTTGCAGCACGCGACCAGAACCGATCGCCTTTGTCTCTGAGAGTGAAGAGTTTGAGAGTTCAGCGAGGCCCTCCGAAGAGGGCCCCGCCTGCTAGGCGTAGTGCGGGTAAAGGAGCGGATCGGCGAGATCGTGCATCGGATCGCTGGTGACCGAGGCGGTTACAGGCGCGTCCATGACTTCCTTGAAGGCAGCTTTGAACTTGGCCATCTCGTCGGGTGTGCCGACGGTGATGCGCACGGCATTTGGCCATACGGGCCAGGTGCGACCGATGTAGATGTTCTTCTCCTGCATGGCCTTGATGACGCTTTTGCCGTCGCGACCGCAATCGATCATGAAGCAGTTTGACTGCGACTCACCGATGACCTTGTATTTGTTGTCCTTCAGCCACGTGATGGTGCTGACGCGCGTGTCCCCGATGATCTTCTTGCGGGTAGGGATAAGTTCGGCGTCGAGCAGGGAGACGTTGGCTGCTGCCGAGCCCGTGATGGGCATCGCGTTCTGACCGAAGGGCTGCAACTTGGCGAGGAGGTCTGGGCGGGCGACCGCGAAGCCGCAGCGGATGCCCGCCATGCCATAGATCTTCGAGAAGGTCCGCAATACGACTACGTCTTTGTCCGCAGCTACCATGTCGAGGACATCGGGAGCATCAGAGAGGTGGATGTAAGCCTCGTCGACCAGCAGGATCGAGCCTTTCGGCTTGTTCTCGAGCGCCCACGTGATGTCCGCCTTCGTGGTGAGGGTGCCTGTGGGATTGTTGGGATTGCAGATATAAAGTACGCCGGCGCTGGGATCCGCAGCGACCATCGCCTTGATGTTGTGGGCGTAGCTCGAAGTAAGCGGAACCTTGCTGATCTTTGCGCCTGATACCTGCGCGGCGCGCATGGGCGCCTCGTACGATGGGTCAGCCATCACCAGACCCTTCGATGGCGAGGTATAGGCGAGTACGGCGTAGTGCAGCGGTTCAGACGAGCCTGCGTAGACTGCGATGTAGTCTTCTTTCAAGCCATGCTGGGCAGCGAAGGTCCTGGTGAGCTTATCGGTTTCACCGTAGAAGTCGTAGCGTCCGCCCGCAGGCGCAATCTTTGAGATAGCCTCGCAGGCTGCCTTGCATGGACCGAGCGGGTTCTCGTTGGCGTTGATGAGCACGGCGTCGGGCGGCGGTGCGGCAAAGCTTCTACGAGCAGGTGCCGTGGCTTTCTGAGCCGAGGCCGTCTGCATCGCGGCGTGGGCAAAGTGGGCTTCGGTGAGGATGGGCGCAGCCGCTGCGAGCGAGGCGTATCGCAGGAACGAGCGGCGAGAGGACGAGGTCGATGCGAGATCGGAACGGTTCATGAAGGCTCCTTCGTTCGGGCAGCGGTCCATCCTGCTGGTTGGCTGCAAGGTATGGGATACCTGACCCTTGTGCTGCGTTCTGGGAACAAAGCGACGAGTGGCGGTGAGGTTGATAGCTTGGAACTTTCCGGGGCTTGTCGTCACTGTATCGTGAATTACAGCTAAATTTGCACGTTGTCAGCATTTTTTGCAGACGGTTCCGCAGGTTCCTCACGTACTGCATCGCTTGCTATGCAGAAGCGGCGGGTCGCGGGTCGTCCTGAAGCACGGTATGTGCGCGCCCGTCGTCAAACTGATCTTCCCATCGCGCGATGACGATCGTGGCGACGCTGTTGCCGATCAGGTTGGTGAGCGAGCGCATCTCTGACATGAACCGGTCGACTCCGAGGATGAGCGCGATGCCGGCGACAGGGATGGTGCCGATGGCGCTCAAGGTGGCAGCAAGTGTGATGAAGCCTCCGCCGGTGACCGCAGCGGCGCCCTTCGAGTTCAGCATGAGGATGAGGAGGATGAAGAGTTGCTGCCGGACGGTGAGGTGCACGTTGGTCGCCTGTGCGATGAAGAGCGCAGCAAGGGTTAGATAAATGGACGTGCCATCGAGATTGAAGGAGTAGCCGGCCGGGATGACGAGCCCGGTAACGGCCTTGCTGCAGCCCAGATTCTCCATCTTTTCGATCAGGCGCGGCAGTGCGGCTTCGGACGAGGAGGTGGCGAGAACGATGAGGAGTTCTCCGCGCAGGTAGACCAGCAGCCGCCATAGGTTGATGCCGTTCCGCCAGCAGATGACACCGAGCACAATGGCTACGAAGGCAATGCTGGTGCCGTAGACGCAGAGCAGAAGGTCAAGCAGGCGCAGCAGGACGCGTACACCCGAGTGTCCGACGGTGAAGGCCATCGCCCCGAAGGCTCCGATCGGAGCGGCCTCCATGACCAGCGCCACCAGCTTGAAGAACCACTTGTTGGCTGCTTCGAGCAGGCCGGTGAGGCGTGCTGCCTGGTCATTGTTCTCCATCATGTTCAAGGCGATGCCGAGCAGGATTGCGAGCAGCAGGACCTGCAGGATTTCACCCTGGGTGAAAGCGCCAATGAAGCTGTCGGGAATGATCCTGAGAATGAAATCAATCGCGCCGACGTGCGCGGTCGGGGATGTGTACTGTGAGATCTCCGAGCCGCTGAGGCTGCGCGAATCAACGTTCATTCCACGTCCGGGATGGAAGACGTTTGCGACCAGCATGCCGATGGCGAGTGCCAGCGTGGTGACGGCTTCGAAGTAGAGAAGCGCCTTGAACCCTACACGGCCCAGGCGGCGCATGTCACCCACGCCTGCGATGCCGAGCACGATGGTGAAGAAGATGACGGGCGCAATGAGCATGCGGATGAGCTTGATGAAGCCGTCGGCGAAGGGCTTCATAGCCTCGCCCGTATGAGGCGAAAGGATGCCGAGCAGCACGCCAAGTGCAATCGCAATCAGCACGCGAAAGTATAGGGTCTTGAAGAAAGAACGGCTGGGTGGCGGGATGGTCTGCAAGAAGCCTCGTCGGGTGTTGGCCTTGAGCGTCACCAAAAGCTGTTCGCCAGTGCGTGATGTTCAGGGGCCAGATTACCTCAAGCCGAGGAAGGGATGCTTCGAAGCGCGGGACGATGAACGGCTCTCCGCAGGCTTGCCGGAAGGCATTCATGCAAAGTGGTTCTGGATCGAGGCTTTGGCAAGTAGGGGTCTGGCAAGTAGGGGTCTGGCAAGTAGGGGTTTGGCAAGTAGGGCAGGAGGTCGATGAGAAGGGTCGGGATGAGGGCGAGTGTCAGCCGACTTGTCTCTTCACTTCCCGACCGGCGCGTAGCCGCCCGAGTTTTGAGGGCCTGGGTGTCAACCATATATCGCCGCGGCAGGCTGCCTCTTATACGCCAGGAGCGCTTGATCTCAGCGTCCGTGCGTGTGCTATCCGGTGATCCACATGCTGTTCGTTCCTCAGATTCAGTTGAGCTGCCTAAGACAGCCTAACCTGTTTATTCATTGATTGTTGTGCGCGGGCATTGCTGCGCCTTCAGCCAGGAAGGCCGCGATGTGGTCGTTAAGAAACTTCTTGTCAGCAGGGTTTGGGGCTGCACCCGCGGGATGCCCCCACAACGAGGGGATAGGTGCCAGCGTCACCTTCGAGATGAACTTCGACTCATAGCGTGCATCGCTGACAGGGAAGTAGAGGTCGGTCTCTGACGGCATGTAAAGCACCGGCACCTTGATCGAGGCCAGGGCCTTTTCTACGTCGCCGTTGAAGCCTGGTGTGTTGCCGACGTTGTTGCTCTCCCATGTGCGCATCTGCAGGATGAGGTCGTTGGCGTCGGCGCCGGGGATGAAATGTTCACGGAAGTTCTGAACTACCTGTTCGAAGGTTGTACCGGGCTTGTTGTCTTCGCGCCAGAGTTCACGGCGCCACCACTCCTGCGAGAAGAGCCAGCCGGTCCACATGATATTGAAGGTCTCGACACCTTTAACTGGCTCTGTCTTGTAGTCGCCGTTCTGCCATGCGGGATCGTTAGTGATCGCCGTGATCTGGCCTTCATTGCGTACGATGCCGTGGCCGTAGGTCTTGGCGGTGCCGGAGGTGGCAACGATGCGGTCCATGTAGTCTGGATAGCTGACGGACCACTGAAATGCCTGCTGGGCGCCCATGCTGAAGCCTATAACGGCCCTGAGGTGCTGGATTTTAAGGTCGTTGGTGAGCAGTTGGTGGACGGCGTCCACGTTGTCGCGGATGGTCATGACCGGGAAGCGTGGTCCATGGAAGGGCTCGGGCGTGTTGCTTGGCGAAGAGGAGCGTCCGTTGCCGAAGAGCTCAGAGGTAACGAGGAAGAGCTTCGAGGTGTCGAGTGCAAGTCCTGGCCCGATCAGCCACTCGTAGCCATGCATCTCTGCCATGTAGTGCGATGGAAGCAGGATGGCATTGTCGTGCGCGGCATTCAGCTTACCGTAGGTGCCGTAGACGATGTGCGCCTCGGGAAGTACCTTCCCGCTTTCCGTCTTGAAGTTTCTGATGACGAATTCATGACGCACCGGTTCTTCTGCGGCAAACGCAGAGGCAGAGAGCAACGTAGTGGCAATCAGAACGAAACGGAAGAAGGCAGCAATGGTTGGCAAGGGACAAGACTCCTGCAATGACTGTATCGCGAGTTGCCACAGTCGAAGCGGAGGCGTTCCGCTCAGGGTGACACGCTATAGCCAGCGAACCTGCCGTCCTTATGGAGGAAGATCTTGACGTGGAGCTGCGCTGCGGAGAAACGAACGAGGTACTCGTACAAGGTTCCTTTCGTGTGGCGCTCGGCAGAGATGAATGTGGTGGCTATGGGATCACCAAGCTGGTCGAAGACGAGCTTTTCTTCAGCGAGTGTTTCGGGATTGAACTCGGCGTTCATCTCTGGCGTAAGCAGGGTGGGATCGATGTGACCGCCGCGCATCTGGTGATAGAGCTGCAAAGCGAAGGTGGTAACGGACGGATCTTCCTGCGCCAACGGCGCCTGTGCGGATGCTGCGTGCGCCATCGTAAAAAACAGGGTTGTGAGCATCTTCCGCATCCTCACAGGGGAATGTTGCCGTGTTTGCGTACGGGTGTCTTCTCACGCTTGGTGGCAAGGATGTCGAGTGCCTGGTTGAGCCTTCGGCGCGTCTCCGATGGCCGGCAGACGGCGTCGACGTAGCCGCGCTCGGCGGCGATGTACGGGTTGGCGAAGCGTTCTCGGAACTCTTCTACTTTTTCGGCGCGAAGGTCCCTGAGGATTGTGGCCTTTTCATCCTCGGTGAAGGCTTTGCCCTGCGGCCACACGGCCTCCGCGGTGCGCAGCGCCTGCTCGAACTCACGCTTGTAGACGATGTTGACAGCGCCTTCAGGCCCCATGACGGCAATCTCGGCGGTCGGCCACGCAAGGTTCAAGTCGGTGCCCAGGTGCTTTGAGCTCATCACGCAATAGGCGCCGCCGTATGCCTTGCGGGTGATGACGGTGAGCTTCGGAACGGTGGCCTCGGCAAAGGCATAGAGCAACTTCGCCCCGTGGCGGATGATGCCGCC
This sequence comes from uncultured Acidobacteriaceae bacterium, assembly GCA_964247475.1. GTDB lineage: Bacteria > Acidobacteriota > Terriglobia > Terriglobales > Acidobacteriaceae > Edaphobacter. Next base: position 30,442 of record CAXTUS010000011.1, read on the forward strand.
GTGCTCCTGCTGGACGCCGGGCATGAAGCCGGGAACATCTTCAAAGGTGATGAGCGGAATGTTGAAGGCGTCGCAGAACCGGACGAAGCGTGCGGCCTTGACGCTTGCATCGATATCGAGCACGCCAGCGAGGAAGGCGGGCTGATTGGCGACGATGCCGACCGGGCGACCACTCATGCGGGCGAATCCCACAACAATATTCTTCGCAAAGTGCTGGTGGACCTCAAAGAGGTAAGCGTCGTCGACGATCTTCGTGATCACGTCGAGCATGTCGTACGGCTGGTTTGATTCCGCCGGAATGATGAGATCGAGAGCCGCATCCGCGCGGGCGGGGTCGTCCGTGGCGGCGGAGCGCGGGGGCAGGTCCAGGTTGTTCGACGGCAGGAAGGTGAGCAGCTCGCGGATCATGGCGAGGGTCTGGGTGTCGTCGGCGGCCATGAAGTGCGCCACGCCTGAGATCTCGTTGTGAGTAGCCGCGCCTCCGAGCCGGGCCATCGTCACGTCCTCGTGGGTAACTGTCTTGATCACATCAGGACCGGTGACGAACATGTAGCTGGTCTGCTCGGTCATCAGGGTGAAGTCGGTGATAGCCGGCGAGTAGACGGCACCGCCGGCGCAGGGTCCAAGGATCGCGGAGATCTGCGGAATGACGCCGCTGGCCATCGTGTTGCGAAGGAAGATGTCGGTGTAGCCGGCAAGTGATACGACACCTTCCTGGATGCGCGCGCCGCCTGAGTCGTTGAGCCCGACGACCGGCGCACCGACCTTCATGGCAGTGTCCATGATGGAAACGATCTTGGCTGCGTTAGCCTCTGACAGCGAGCCGCCGAAGACGGTGAAATCTTGTGCGAAGACGAAGACGATACGCCCATGAATGCGGCCGTGTCCGGTGATGAAGCCGTCGCCCGGGATGCGCGGCTCTCCAACGCGGGAGAGCACGAGTTTACCCGTTTCTTCAAAGGTCCCTTCATCGAGCAGCAGGTCGATACGCTCACGAGCGGAGAGCTTGCCGGCCCGCTGCTCACGCGCACGCCGCTCCGCACCACCGCCCGCTTCAGCTAATGCGTTCCGCAGATCTAACTCTTCAAACATCAGCGGTAAGTCTAGCAGTGAAGGGCCACGAGCGGTCCTGACGGCGAACGGGCGCCTCGCACCTTACCAGGGGTCGGGATTGGTTATCAGGGCGCCGTCCTGCTTGCTTTTCGTTCAAGCGTCATCCACAGGGTGATCAGCAGGGTTGGCTCTGCGAAGAGGATTGCGTAGGTGGGGAAGCGCGGTGCGACGAAGGCGCCCAGGGCTGCGCCCAGAAGAAATCCGGTACAAATGGCCCCTAGTTTGAGTGCCTTGGCGCGGCCCAGCCAACGTTCGGCGGGGTCGATGGCGAGGAACCGGTCGACGAGCCCGTCGGCGACTTCGCGCAGGTTGCCGGTAACGAAGGTGGAGTTGTAGGTGAAGCGTCCCACGCGGCGGAAGGTGGTGACCTGGAACGCGGAGACGAAGGAGATGATGGCGACGAAGGTGATCTGCGGGACACTGCGGGTGACTAGGCCGATGGAGAAGAGTGCGGCGATCTGGAGCGAGAGGACGAGCAGTGCACTGTTGCGGCTCGGGATGCGGCGGAGCAGCCGGGCGGCGACGACGCCGAGCATAAAGGCGACGATTGGCATGACATGGCGTAGAACCTGCGGCCAGTCGCGCGCGATGAGCGAGATGCCGAGGAAGATGACGTTACCGGTGACGGCGTTGGCGAAGACGTGCCCGTGGTTGAGGTAGACGATGGCGTCGAGGGTGCCGCCGGTTGAGGCGAGGAGGATGGCGGAGATGGTCTCGGTGATGTTGAGCGTCGGCGGCTGGACTGTAGGGAAAGGAGACGGCATCAGGTGTGTTGATTATCCGCCTATACGGTGGAGCGTCAGCAACTGCTAGGCAGCTCAGGGTCCGGTTCATCCCACGACGTGATCGCCGCCACGATGAGGGGGCGGTTTAGTCTCTTTTATGTGACGTAGGGCCGCAGGCTGATGCGCGTGCGCGGCTCGAGAAGCGCGGGCGTAGGTTCGCACTGGAACACCCGCCGTTCCCTGCAACCCTGGGCCAAGTTGAGCAAGTTCTTCCGCAAATCCACTTACCAATTCGAAATATGAGTGCGTTGATGTCATGTTTTATGCAACTTTTTGCTAAGATAAGCGTCAGATCTACCAGGAAGCAGGTGACTACCGAGCTTCCAGCAAGATTTCTAGGAAATGTGAGGAGAAATGCGATGACCACGATGACTCGATTTGTTCCGTTCCGTAGCGCCTTCAGCCCCTTGAATGATGTAGCTGTATTGCAGAACCGCTTGAACTCGATCTTCCAGGACTTCGCCCGCCCGGAGGCGGCGCAGGAGAGCTTGGCTGTGGGGAACTTCGTTCCGGCGGTAGACATCTACGAAGACGAGGTCAAACTGCTTTTGAAGCTTGAGGTTCCGGGCATCCGTCAGGAAGATCTCGACCTTCGCCTTGAGAACCAGACGTTGACGGTAAGGGGAGAGCGGAAGTTCGAAGCGGAGGAGAAAGAAGAGAACTTCCACCGCATCGAGCGGCGCTTCGGCAGCTTCGTCCGGAGCTTTACGTTGCCTGTATCGGTTGATACAGCGTCGGTGGCGGCGAAGTACGACAATGGGGTGCTGGCAGTGCAGCTGCAGAAGAAGGAAGCAGCCAAGCCGCGGTCGGTGAAGATTGAGGTGGGCGGTGCTCCGAGGCAGGTTGAGGCTGACAGCCAGTAAGCACGGTTGATCTTGGAAGGGCGCGGGAGATCACGTGACGTGTTCTCCCGCGCTTTGTATTTGGTAAGGACCGAAGCAAGTGCGCCCCGTTTGCGGGCGCGATCACTTCGTGGGTCTCTCGCTTCAGGCGGAAGGATTGAAAGAGTATGGCAATTCGTTGGGATAAATTGACGGTAAAGTCGCAGGAGGCAGTCCAGGCGGCAGGGTCGGAGGCGGCGAGTTCCGGGAATCCGGAGGTGCTTCCCCTGCACCTGATGGCAGCTCTGCTTGAGGACCGCGAAGGAGTAGTGCTGCCGGTGCTTGAGAAGGTGGGCGTGCCGGTGGAGCAGATGCTCGCCGGAGTGAACTCCGCCATCCAAAAGCTGCCCAAGGTCCAGGGCGGCGCGCAGCCAGGCATGTCTTCCGCACTGACCAGGGTGCTTGACCAGGCTTTCCGTGAGGCGGACAACTTCAAGGATGAGTACATCTCCACCGAGCATCTGCTGCTTGCGCTGGCGGAGGAGAAGAACGGCGCGGTGCAGGGTGCGCTCAAGACATTTGGCGCGACGCACGACGCGATCTTGAAGGCATTGTCGGGGGTGCGCGGCTCATCTCGCGTAACCGACCAGACGCCTGAAGGCAAGTTCCAGGCGCTCGAAAAGTATGCAAAGGACCTGACGGAGTTGGCGCGGCGTGGAAAGCTCGACCCGGTGATCGGCAGGGATGAAGAGATCCGGCGCGTGGTGCAGGTGTTGAGCCGCCGGACCAAGAACAATCCAGTGCTGATTGGTGAACCGGGTGTGGGTAAAACCGCAATCGTTGAAGGTCTGGCCCGGCGTGTGGTCTCTGGTGACGTACCGGAGAGCCTGAAGGACAAGCGCGTGGTGGCGCTTGACCTGGCTTCGATGATCGCCGGGGCTAAGTTCCGTGGAGAGTTTGAAGAGCGTTTGAAGGCTGTGCTGAAGGAGATCGAGGAATCGAATGGCGAGGTAATTCTCTTCATCGACGAACTGCACACGCTGGTGGGGGCGGGCGCAAGCGAAGGCGCAATGGACGCGAGCAACATGCTGAAACCGGCGCTCGCAAGGGGCGGCCTGCGTGCGATCGGAGCGACCACGCTGAACGAGTACCGGAAGTACATCGAGAAGGATGCGGCGCTTGAGCGGCGTTTCCAGATCGTCTACGTGGGTGAGCCGAACGTTGAAGATACCGTGGCAATCCTGCGCGGCTTGAAGGAGCGGTACGAGGCGCACCATAAAATCCGGATTAAGGATTCGGCGATCGTTGCTGCGGCTACGTTGTCGCATCGTTATATCTCCGACAGGTTTTTGCCGGATAAGGCAATTGACCTGGTGGATGAAGCCGCGGCCGCGCTTGCGATCCAGATAGGCAGCGTGCCGGTGGAGATCGACGACCTGGAGCGGAGGGCGACATCGCTAGAGATCGAACGTGCGGCGCTAAAGCGAGAGACGGATGCTTCCTCAAAGGAGCGTCTGGAGCATGTGGAGCGTGAGCTTGCCGAGGTGCACGAAACGTCAAGCGGATTGCGTGCGCGCTGGCAGACGGAGCGCGGGGCGATCGGCAAGATCGCTTCCTTGAAGGAGACGCTGGAGCGGCTGCGATTCGAGGCCAGCGAAGAAACGCGCAAGGGCAATCTACAGCGTGCGGCAGAGCTTCAATATGGCGAAATTCCCAAGGCCGAAGCCGAGTTGCGGACGTTGACGGAGGCTGCTGATGCGGCCGGAGGTGACTCACGCCGCATGTTGAAGGAAGAGGTGGATGAAGAGGACATCGCGAAGATTGTGTCGCGTTGGACGGGCATCCCGGTATCGAAGATGCTCGAGGGCGAGGTGCAGAAGCTGGTTCAGATGGAGGACCGTCTGCGGGAGCGTGTAGTCGGCCAGGATGAGGCGCTTGAGGCGGTAGCGAATGCGATCCGGCGGTCGCGGGCAGGGCTTAGTGATCCAAAGCGGCCGATCGGCAGCTTCATCTTTCTGGGTCCAACTGGAGTCGGGAAGACGGAGACGGCGCGTGCTCTGGCGGGTTTTTTGTTTGACGATGAGGCGGCCATGGTGCGGATCGACATGTCCGAGTACATGGAGAAGCATGCTGTTGCGCGGCTGATTGGCGCGCCACCGGGTTATGTAGGGTATGACGAGGGCGGCCAGTTGACTGAAGCAGTACGTCGGCGGCCGTATTCGGTAGTGCTCTTTGACGAGATCGAGAAGGCACACCCGGACGTCTTCAATGTGCTGCTCCAGGTGCTCGATGATGGCCGGCTGACGGACTCCCAGGGGCGTACCGTCGACTTCAAAAACACGGTGCTCATCATGACGTCGAATGTGGGAGCACAGGCTTTGACGTCCGCCTGGGCATCTGGTTCAGACGGGTTTGAGGATGCAAAGGTGCGTGTGATGGAGTCGTTGCGCAAGGAGTTTCGTCCGGAGTTTCTCAATCGCGTCGATGACATCGTTGTCTTCCACCCACTTGAGGAAGAGCAGTTGACCCACATCGTCGACCTGCGTCTGAAAGATCTTGAGAAGCTGCTGGTAGATCGAAAGATCACGATTGACCTGACAGATGCTGCGCGGAAAGCGATCTTTGCAGCCGGCTATGACCGGGCCTACGGTGCGAGGCCATTGAAGCGTGCGATTCAAAGGATGGTGCAGGACAAGCTGGCGGTTAAGATCCTCGACGGAACGATCCTCCATGGCGACAGGGTAACTGTTGACGCTGGCAAAGATGGACTTACGTTTGCCGTGGACGAGAGGACGACTGCAGCCTAAGCACTGCCAAAGGGCGGACAGGTGAGGAGCCTCCGCTTCGCCGTATACTCAAATGCTGGATGAGTGTGGGCGAGAAGCGGCGGGCAATTATTGTTGGGGCAGGGCCGGCAGGTTTGACTGCCGGCCTCGAACTGTTGCGGCGAACTGATATTGTTCCGATTATTCTTGAGGCTTCAAACGAGATTGGCGGCATCTCGCGGACGATCCGGTACAAGGGCAACCGGATGGATATTGGAGGGCATCGTTTCTTCTCGAAGTCGGATCGTGTGATGCAGTGGTGGATGGACCTGATGCCACCGGATCTCACATCCGGCGAGGACCAGGAACCGATCGCGATTGCCTACCAGGGCAAGAAGCGGGTCATGGTTCCGGCCCGGCTCCGGGAAGAGCCTCCGCTGCGTGGTATGGGCCCAAAGAGCCCGCGAGCGCTGGTCGAGATCGACACCGATACCGAGGAGACGGAGGCGGATGGGAGCCCGATACCGGGTGAGCATGGGCACACTGAAACAATCGTCGAAGTGTCTCCAGAAACTCTGCCGGATCCTGATCTGGTAATGCTGATTCGTCCGCGGAAGAGCAGGATCTATTACCTGCGCAAGTTCTTCGACTATCCAATCCGCCTGACCGGAACGACGCTTGCGAACCTGGGATGGATGCGCACTGTACGGGTGGGGGTGAGTTACCTCCAGTCAAGAATCACGCAGATTAGTCCAGAAAAGAGCCTTGAAGATTTCCTGATCAATCGATTTGGCCGCGAGCTTTATCTGACGTTCTTCAAGAGCTATACGGAGAAGGTCTGGGGAACGCCTTGTGAGCAGATCTCCGCCGAGTGGGGTGCGCAGAGGATCAAGGGGCTGAGCCTGACGACCGCAGTCAAACACTTCGTGCGTAAAACGTTTCGCTCAGCTGGAAAGACAAGCGGAGACGTGGCTCAGAAGGCCACAGACACAAGCCTGATCGAGCGTTTCATGTATCCGAAGTTCGGACCTGGCCAGCTTTGGGAGCACGTCGCGGACGAGATCCTGCGACTAGGCGGCGAGATTCACATGGGACGTACAGTTGCCAAGGTGAAATGCTCAGGCAGGCGGGTTACAGGGGTACAAGCGGTAAGCCGCGATGGGCAGACGGAGTTGTTCGAAGGCCAATATTTCTTTTCGACGATGCCGATGCGCGAGTTGGTGAGAGCGATGGATGCCGCTGTGCCCGCAAACGTGCGCGAGGTCAGCGAGGGCTTGGAATACCGGGACTTCATCACGGTAGGGCTACTGTGCGACCGGCTGAAGGTGCACGAGGCGGACGGCGTATTGTTGAAGGATACCTGGATTTATGTGCAGGAACCGGACGTGCTCCTGGGAAGGCTGCAGATATTTAATAACTGGAGCCCTTACCTGGTAAGCGATCCCGACAAGGTTTGGATCGGACTCGAATATTTCTGTTATGAGACGGACGAGCTTTGGAAGATGGATGATGATACTCTCAGGCGCTTTGCAATTGGCGAAGTAGCGAAGATCGGCATTGTTGATGCGGATGCGGTGGAAGACGGGCACGTGGTGCGCGTGCCGAAGACTTACCCAGCCTACTTCGGTACCTATGAAAGGTTCGGCGAACTACGGGAATTTACGGACTCGTTCGAAAATCTTTTTCTGGTCGGAAGAAATGGCATGCATAAGTACAACAACCAGGATCACTCGATGTTGACTGCTATGACGGTGGTTGATGGTTTGTGTGCGGGCCATGTCGATAAGACGCTCTTGTGGAGCATCAATACTGAGCAGGAGTATCACGAGGAAAAGAGATGAAGAAGATACTCGCGCTGATCATGCTGGGGATCGTGGTGTTTGTTGTGCTGAACCGGCAGCGCGTCTTCCTCTGGGATCCCATCGCTACGGTGACCCGCGACGGCGCGAAGGTGGATGGCACACGCGCGATGATCAACTATTCCAATGATGTGCTGCTTGAGGACACGAGCGCAGGCAGGAAGAGGCTCTACCTTATCCAGCAGTGGAACAAGGTCGTCGGCGCGCCGGGTATTTTGCGCTGCCTGCAGCTGCTTGGCTGCCTTACGGATCAGGATCAGGCTACGGCAACGCCTGTGCCTGCAGGGACGCGGGGAACGCGTTCGCCGTTTGAAGGTGTGACGATGACCAATCGACGCGTCGAGTTCGTCGATGAGGACGGCGCCCTGGTATCAATTTCGTTGCGTTAGTTACAACCTTCCACCTCGTTTTGGCTTGCGCTGCGTCTATTCCTCATGCAGCATGATTCACAGGCGATATGAGCGAAGCGGGAGAGTCTGAAGAGATCGATCGTAGCCTTGGCGACCGCGGCCTTTCGTCCGCTGACGGGCGAGTACGCCACGCTGTAGGCGAGGCGGTGCCGCTGCTCGGTGTGCCGCGGGAAGCCGACTTCAAGGACGATTCCGATCCTGGTGAACCTGACACCAAGGGTAAGACCGAAATGGATCCCCAGATCGTCCTTGAAAGGAAGCACCCGCTTGCCATCCGGTGGATGCATTGGATCAACTTCCCGGTTCTGTTCACGATGATCTGGAGCGGGCTGCTGATCTACTGGAACGACTCTGACAACGCTTACCTGCACCCTCATGAGGTTTACCGCGTGGGTCTGGGACATGTGACATTCTTCAGGTTCTTCCCGGCAGGGTTCTACACGAATAAGTTCTGGGACATGCGCTACCTGGTGACCACGGGGCTCGGCTACCACTTCTTCTTTATGTGGCTCTTTGCTTTAAACGGAATCTTCTATGTTGCTTACCTGCTTTGGTCAAAAGAATGGAAGTTCATGGTGCCGACCCGATCCTCGTTCAAGGAGGCGGTACAGGTAACGCTGGTCGATCTGCATCTCCGCAAGGCACTGCCCGCACAGACCAAGTACAACGGCGCCCAGCGGATCGCATATACGTCGGTGATCGTGATGGGGCTTGGCTCGCTCGTAACCGGGCTTGCAATCTACAAGCCGACCCAGACCCACATCGTGACGACGCTGCTTGGCGGTTACGAGATGGCGCGTTGGCTGCACTTCTGGCTGACCATCGGATTCTGTGCGTTCTTCCTGGTGCACGTTGGGCAAGTCATCCTGGCGGGTTGGAACAACTTTCGTTCGATGGTAAGCGGCTACGAGATCAGACACGTGGATGAGCCGTCTCTCGAAGCGGAACGGAGGCGCTTTTGAGTGCCAGCGATGAGGTGCGACGCGCTTCGGCAAAGCGAACGAGGCGCAGCTTCCTGCTTGCGGGAATAGCTGCTGCAGGTGGCTACGAGTTCTATCGCAGGATCGCTCGGGCGCCTGGCGAGCAGATGTTGTCTACGCCCTTACGGAAGGCTTTGAACTTTAATGCGAGCCTGTCACGGGGGCTTTTTGATGAGCGTGGCATGGCGCCTACCTACCCGCTTGCCAAGGCTGTCGATCTTCGCGTCAACGGCAACTACGGATTGAAGCAGGATCTGATCATGGATAGCTACCGGCTACAGGTAGTGGGGGTGGACAAAGCCAGGGAACTGCCCGCATATGTGCCGGACGTTACGGCTTGGCAGTACAGGTACAAGGCGGAGGAAGCGGCCTATACCGGCCATGACACCAAGGTAGCTCCGGGGGCTGGGAACGAGAAAACTGCGGGACCGGCGTCGCTTCCGCCCGCGGATCAGAAAGTTTTAGATGATACGCGGGCCACGGAAGGGGACCGTTCGGAACGCGGGCAGGAAGAGGCTGGCCAGAGCGACTCGACGCTCGATCCGGGTACGCCGGGGCTTCTCCTTAGGTTGGAAGATGTCACAAGGCTGGCGCGCCAGGAATTCGTAACGCAATTCAAGTGCATCGAGGGTTGGAGCGAGATCGTGCATTGGGCTGGGGTGCGGCTGAAGGACTTCATTGAAGCGTATCCCCCGGCAAGAGACGCACAGGGCAATCTGCCGCGGTATGTCTATATGGAGACGCCGAACGGCGATTACTATTGCGGCTTCAACCTGAAGGAGTGCTTGCACCCACAGAGCCTGCTCGTGACCGAAATGAGCGGCAGACCTCTTACCCAGGCCCATGGCGCACCGATCCGGCTACATATGCCGATCAAATACGGTTACAAACAGATCAAGCGGATCGGGCTCATCGCCTACACCGATGACAAGCCCGATGACTACTGGACGAAGCTTGGCTATGACTGGTATGCAGGAATCTAGATCCGATGCGATCGAGTCAAGCACGGCGTAGGGGGTAAGGAAAATCAGCCTCGTGCGGCCTGCGGGCGAGAACCACGCGCGGTATCTGCTGAAGATCGGGAAGGACCTCTACCTGGTGCCATCCATCCAGCAGTGATTCGATCGCTTCTCTTTGGCCGTGACCAATTTCGAGCGCGAGCAGGCCTCCCACCTTGAGATGAATGAGTGCCTGCGGGAGGAGACGCCGGTAGATGTCGAGACCGTCCGCGCCGGCGAAGAGCGCTTGTGCAGGCTCGTAGTCGCGAACCTGGGGATGAAGCGTGGGTCGCTCCGCGTCGGGTATATAGGGAGGATTTGCGACGATCGCATCAAAGCTTTGGGTTTGATCCGGCTCGCACGGAATAGCCCCGAGCAGATCAGACTGCAGGCAGATGACGCGACAGGCAAGCTGGTGCGTCCGTGCATTTTCAGCAGCGATCATCAGGGCGCCTTCAAAAAGATCGATCGCCGTAACCTGGGCTTTTGGCAGCAGGTGGGCCAGAGCGACAGCGATTGCTCCCGAACCAGTGCCGATGTCAGCGATCCGCAACGGTTCCTGCCGCGGCAGCCGAGCAGCTACTGCTTCGACCAGAAGCTCGGTCTCGGGACGCGGGATCAGGACGGCGGGCGTCACCTTCAAGGAGAGACCGTAGAACTCAACTTCGCCGATGATGTACTGGATCGGTTCAAAGCGGAGCCGACATTCGAGCAGTCGCTGATAGGCGGCCTGCTGATCGCGGTCCATCATCCGTTCCGGATGCGCGATCAGGGTGGCGCGTGTGATCTGCAGGGAATGCATGAGCAGCAGCGCGGCGTCCGGGAGCGCTGTAGGTCGCAACTCCAGATGAGCGGAGAGTTGGCCAGTGGCTCGGGTTAGGGCTTGTTCCAACGTCAGCATTCGAAGAAGCTCAATCTCGGCAAGGTGCCGTGGCCTGGACCAGCGGCCATTGTTCGCCTTCCAAGAAGACGCAAGGAGCGGGCCGCTCGGCCTGCGCATTGGCGTCAGGCGGCTACTGGTTCGCCCTTCATCTTCTCGGCTATGTCATGTTCGATCAAGGCATCGATCGTGGGCTGAAGCTGCCCTTCCATCACCATGTTGAGGTTGTGATTGGTATAGCCGATGCGATGGTCGGTCAGGCGATTCTGCGGGAAGTTATAGGTGCGAATCTTCTCCGAGCGGTCGCCCGATCCAACCTGGTCCTTGCGGATCTTGGCTTCGGCCTGGTGGCGTGCCTCCTCGGCTACCTCGTAGAGGCGCGAGCGCAGGACGCGCATAGCTTTTTCGCGATTTTTGATCTGCGACTTCTCGTCCTGGCAGCTGACCACGGTATTGGTAGGAAGATGGGTGATGCGGATCGCCGAATACGTGGTGTTCACCGACTGTCCGCCTGGTCCAGAGGAGCAGAAGGTGTCTATCCGCAGGTCTTTCTGCTCGATCTTGATGTCGACCTCTTCAGCCTCTGGCAGTACGGCAACGGTGATCGCTGAAGTGTGGACGCGGCCCTGGGTCTCGGTGGCCGGCACGCGCTGTACACGATGCACACCAGACTCATACTTCATCTGCGAGTAGACCTTGTCACCTTCAAAGATGGCGGTCACTTCCTTGAGGCCATTCCCGATGCCGGAGTAGGTCTCCGACAGTACCTGAACCTTCCAGCGATGCTGCTCCGCAAGCCGCAGGTAGACACGGAACATCTCTGCGACGAATAGCGCCGCCTCATCCCCCCCGGTACCGGCGCGCAGCTCGATGACGATGTTCTTGTCATCGTTCGGATCCTTGGGCAGCAGCATGATCTTCAGCTGTTCGGAGATGGGATCAAGCTGCGGCTTCAATGTAGCAAGTTCCTCTTCAGCCATCTCTTTCAGGTCAGGATCAGTGAGCATCGCCTTCGCTTCGGCGATCCCGTCGGCTATTTTTCGGTACTGTCGGTACTTTTCGACGATGGCTTCCATGTCGCGGTGTTCCTTGGCAATTGCCTGGAACTTCTTCTGGTCATTGACGAGCGACGGGTCTGACATGTCGCGGGAGAGCGAGTCATAGCGGGCTTCCATCTGGGCGAGGCGATCGAACATAGCATTCCTTTGAACGAGATCTCTTGCACTTCCATGTTTTCAGGCGGAGGGACGGGTGGGACGCAGCTAGGCAAAGTCATGACGATCGAGCGTCATGCGGGAGAAGGTCACCGATTTTGCGCAGTTTTGTATCATCGCTGCTGATTTGATGTTACTCCGCTCGTTGAGGGTGCGGAAGGCATCTTTGTTCAGGTAGGGTCTTTTTTGTAGCGTCGGGAGAGAGACGAATGGCACGCTTCGCGCAGGTCGCGGCTTTGGCGGAGGAGATGGCTGGAACGGCAAGCCGTTTGAAAAAGCGGGCTGCCATCGCGGCTGCGATTCGGCAGGTGCATGCGGAAAGCCTGCCCTCACCAACTCAGGAGTCGGGCTCGGACGATGTTGCCCTGTTCTGCCTCTACCTGGCGGGCCTGCCGTTTGCTGAAGCAGATTCCCGCAAGCTGAATGCGGGCGGAGCGTTGCTGTCAAAGGCCGTGCTCGTGGTTACAGGCGCGACCGATGCGGAGCTTTCGATCGCTTACCGGCGCCATGGCGACATGGGTTTAGCGGCCTACGACCTCTTCGCCGAGAAGGGGCATGAGGGTGCTGGAAAACTGACGCTGCTCGACGTCAGCGATGTCTTCGCCAGCATGGCGGTTGCGAAGACGACTGCGGTCCGCGCCGCTCAGGTCGATGGTTTGTTGCGGTCGGCTACGCCGCTTGAGGCGAAGTACCTGCTGAAGTTGATGCTGGGCGACATGAGGATCGGGGTAAAGCAGAGCCTGGTCGAGGAGGCGATTGGGGTGGCAGCCTCGGCCGATGTGGCTGCCGTGCGCCACGCCGTAATGCTCGAAGCTGACCTGGGCGAGGCGGCGGCGCGGGCGTTTGCGGGCACGCTGGGCGGCGCAAGGATGCGGCTCTTTCATCCCTTGGGCTTTATGCTCGCCAGCCCGGTCGATACGCCCGAGGAGGCGGTGGCAAGGTTCACCGCGAAGCCTGTGAAGTTGCAGAAGAAGGTGGGTGGCAAGAAGAGCAAGTCTGCCCCCGAGGATGCGTTCGATCCAGACACGGTGATGGAGGCGGTGCTTGCAGCGGATTTGGCGGCCACGATGCTGGAGCCTGCGTCCAACGAACGGCTAGCCGGAGTGCACGCGTTGCTTGAGGATAAATTCGACGGGATGCGGGCGCAGGTGCACTGCGGTGCGCATGATGAGCCGGGGCGAGTTGCGATCTACTCTCGCAATCGCGAAGACATTACGGAAAGCTTTCCCGAGTTGGTCGAGGCCTTCACGAACGTGACGACAAAGGATGGAGCCGGACTGATCTTTGACGGAGAGATACTGGGTTGGGACTACACGACCGGACAGGCGTTGCCGTTTGCGGTGCTTGGGCAAAGGATCGGGCGTAAGCGTGTGGGGAACGAGATACGCGTCCAGGTACCGGTGGTCTTCATGGCCTTTGACCTCATGTTTTCAGGCGGTGAGCTGCAGCTTGACCTGCCGCTCCGGGAGCGTCGCAACCGCCTGGAGGCAGAGGTAGAGCGGCTGGTAGAGGTTGCGCAGTCGCCGCTGATCTTGAATGAAACAAAGGCGCAGCCATCCATCTTCGATGTCGCGCCGACGCCTAAGCCGAGCATGCCGCGGTTGATGATCTCGGACGCACGGCTGGTAGAGAGTGCGGAAGAGATCGACCGTGCTTACGCGGAAGCGCGTGCACGAGCCAACGAGGGGGTCATGCTGAAGGCGGCGGATTCAACCTACCAGCCGGGGCGGCGGGGATTGGCATGGGTGAAGCTGAAGCGTGAGCTTGCGACGCTGGACGTGGTCATCACCGGTGCCGAGTGGGGCAACGGTCGCAAGGCAGGATCATTGAGTGATTACACGTTCGCGGTGCAGGATGAAGCTGGCGAGTTGAAGAACGTAGGCAAGGCTTACAGCGGGGTCACGGATGCGGAGATCGCAGAGCTGACGGAGTTTCTCAAGGCCCACACGGTCGAGGATTTCGGCCATTTCCGCACCGTGGAGCCGCTGGTGATCCTCGAGGTCGCGTTCAACAACATCATGCGCAGCGACCGGCACGCGAGCGGTTTTGCCTTGAGATTTCCTCGTATCATCCGCATCAGGAACGATAAGCCTCTCAGCGAGATTGACACCGTGGCACGAGTCGAAGAGGTCTATCAGAGCCAGGTGGACAAACCGTTTGAGGCAAGCGGGTCCTGATCGGGGACGAAGCGGTGTTGCCAGGGCAGCGCGCGTCGCGTGGTACTATTTCGAAAGATGAAGAGCTATTTCAGCCCGTCGTTTACGTTCCGCTACTGGCGCTTCACGCGCTCCATAGCGGCTTCGGCGAAGTAGACCCCTCAGACAAAGATTCAGTAAGACGCAGGACTGAGAGATCGAACGAGACCAGATGAGCCGCTACCCACCCCGGGGAGCGGCTTTTGTGTTTGAGCAAGGCCCTTTATTTGGCAGCGAAGAGAGAGGTTCTCGATGGCGACGATGGTGAGTCCGGCGGAAGTCGAAGCGGTGATCAAGGGGCGGTTTGGCGCCTATGGCGGCAGGTACGTTCCGGAGACGTTGATGGCCGCACTTGAGGAATTAGAGCAGGCCTACGATGTCGCGGACGCGGATCCGGCTTTTCATGCTGAGCTCGATGACCTGCTGCATCACTACTGCGGTCGGCCAACGCCGCTCTACTTCGCGAAGCGAATGACTACGCAGCTGGGGGGCGCCCAGATCTACCTGAAGCGTGAAGACCTGCTGCACACCGGCGCACACAAGATCAATAACGCGTTAGGCCAGGGGCTGTTGGCGAAGCGCATGGGCAAGCAGAGGATCATTGCAGAAACGGGGGCTGGCCAGCATGGTGTGGCGACGGCCACCGTGTGCGCCCTGCTTGGGCTTGACTGCGTGATCTACATGGGTGAAGAGGACATGCGCCGGCAAGAGCTAAACGTCTACCGGATGCGACTGCTGGGCGCAGAGGTGCGCGGCGTAAACTCCGGTTCGGCGACGTTGAAGGACGCGATCAACGACGCTATGCGCGACTGGGTGACCAATGTGCGAACCACGTACTACATCCTTGGGAGCGCGCTGGGTGCACACCCGTACCCGACCATGGTGCGGAACTTCCACCGTGTGATCTCGATCGAGGCGCGCAAGCAGTTTCTCGAGGAGGTCGGCCAGTTGCCGGATGCAGTCATCGCCTGTGTAGGTGGCGGGTCGAACGCCATCGGCGCGTTTTACGAGTTTCTGACAGATGCAAACGTGCGCCTGATCGGCGTTGAGGCTGGAGGCCGGGGCAATGGACTCGGGGAGCATGCAGCGCGCTTTCAAAAGAGCGGAGGCGGCGTACCGGGCGTACTGCAAGGGACCTATAGCTATGTGCTGCAGGATGATGCCGGTCAGGTGAGTGGGACGCACTCGGTCAGCGCTGGTCTGGACTATGCGAGCGTCGGTCCGGAGCACGCGAATCTGCATGACACCGGACGCGCGACCTATGTCTCCTGCTCTGACGACGCCGCGTTGAAAGCTACCGTCGCCCTTTCGCGCACCGAGGGCATTGTGCCTGCGCTTGAAAGCGCACATGCGATCGCCGAAGCGATGCGGCTTGCGCCCACCATGAGGAGCAACGAAATCATCATGGTGAATCTGTCAGGTCGTGGCGATAAAGATATGGGCATCCTGTCCCGCGAGCTCCACCTAGGCGGAGCGCCGGCAGAAAATGTTGGAACCTCCGGCCCCACGGGAGGCCGCTAGTGCCAATTGTCTTTAGGAGGAAGCCCGGCCTGATCGCATACCTGACGGCCGGAGACCCTGATCTGCGCACCACTTTCGAGATTGCGCTGGCAGCCATCGACAATGGCGCAGACGTCATCGAACTCGGCGTGCCGTTCAGCGACCCGCTGGCGGACGGGCCCGTGATCCAGCGCGCAAGCGAGCGTGCGGTGCGGCGCGGTACAAGGTTGAGTGATGTGCTTGCACTCGCGAGAGAACTGCGCGCGGCGAGACCAGCCTGTGGCCTGGTCCTGTTCAGCTATCTGAATCCCGTAGTACGAATGGGCATGAAGGCCTTCTGCAGCGCCGCCAGAGAAGCCGGCGCGGACGGCGTGTTGCTCACCGATATGATTGTCGAGGAAGCTGGCGAGTACCTGGCGGAGATGCAGGCGAACGATCTTGCGCCGGTCTTTCTAGCTGCGCCGACGAGTCCAGACAAGCGGCTGAAGGCGATCGGCGAGGCTTCAAAGGGCTTTGTCTATGCGATCTCGCGGGTGGGCATTACGGGCACACAGGATCAGGTGGCAAGCGATGCTCCCGAGCTGGTGGCGCGGCTTCGGCAGTTCACCAGCCTGCCCGTAGCTGTCGGCTTCGGCATCTCGAACGCGGTGCACGTGAAGGCGGTCGGCGAGTTTGCAGATGCTGCTATCGTTGGCAGCGCTCTGGTCTCGTTGATCGAGCAGACAGCGCCATCAGATGCTGCCAGAGTTGTCGGGAAGTTTATAAAGGGTTTGGCGCAGGACTAAGCAGCGATGAATAACCAGGACGCACGAGGAGCTTCAATGGAGATGGAGATTGAGGACTGGCGCAGGAAGATCGATGAGCTGGACGAAGAGATTGTCAGGCTCATCAGCGAGCGGGCCCAGGCAGCCAAAGCGATTGGTCTGTTGAAGCGCGATGGATCGCTGCCGGTGTATGAACCGAAGCGTGAGCAGGATGTCTTCGCCCATGTGAAGCGACTCAACCCCGGGCCCCTCGACGACACCGAACTGCTGCACGTCTATGAGCGGCTTATGGACGTGATGCGCACGCTGCAGCGTAGAGATATTTAGCGAGCTGAAGAGACAGGAAAGAAGAGACACGATGATCGTTGCGATGCAGGACCATGCGAATGAGGAAGACATCCAGCTGGTGATCGAGCGGATGGTTGAGCTTGGCTTCAACGTGCACCGGACGACGGGTGCGAACCAGACAATACTTGCCGGGGTCGGCTCGCCCGGTCACTTCGAGGTGACTGAGTTCAGCGTGCTCCCGGGCGTGCACGAGGCCTACCGGATCTCGTCGCAGTACAAGCTCGCAGGCCGCAGCTTTCGGCCTGAAGGCACCAGGATTCGTTTCTCGAACGGCGTTGTCGTAGGCGGCA
Source organism: uncultured Acidobacteriaceae bacterium (assembly GCA_964247475.1). Taxonomy (GTDB): domain Bacteria; phylum Acidobacteriota; class Terriglobia; order Terriglobales; family Acidobacteriaceae; genus Edaphobacter. Next base: position 47,364 of record CAXTUS010000011.1, read on the forward strand.
ACCAGGTGATCATCATGGCGGGGCCCTGCTCGGTCGAGAGTCGCGAGCAGATACTGCTAAGCGCCCAGCAGGTGAAGGCCGCGGGTGCACAATTTCTGCGCGGCGGGGCGTTTAAGCCGCGCAGTTCGCCCTATAGCTTCCAGGGCATGGGACTCGAGGGTTTGAAACTGCTGCGTGAGGTGGCCGACGAGACCGGGTTGCTGGTGATCACAGAGGTCATGGAGATCTCTCAGATTGAACTCATGCTGCCATACATCGACACCTTCCAGGTGGGCGCCCGCAATATGCAGAACTTCAACCTTTTGCGTGAGCTTGGCCATGTGCGCAAGCCTGTGCTGTTGAAGCGCGGCATCTCCGCGACGATTGAGGAAGTACTGCTGTCGGCAGAGTACATTCTCAGCGGCGGGAACTACGACCTGATGCTGTGTGAGCGCGGCATCCGGACCTTTGAGACGTATACGCGCAACACGATGGACATTTCAGCTATTCCGGTGCTGAAGAAGCTCACGCACCTGCCTGTCTTCGGTGATCCCTCGCACGGCGTCGGCAAGCGCGACCTGGTGCCGCCGATGGCGCTTGCAAGCGTGGCCGCGGGTGCGGATGGGCTGTTGATGGAGATGCATCCGAACCCCGACAAGGCAATGTCTGACGGCGCGCAGAGCTTGTTTCCCGATCAACTCGAGAAGCTGATCGCGCAACTGCGCCTGCTGGCTCCCGTGGTTGGGCGCGCGGTCGCTTAGGCGAGCTGCATGATGGAGCGGGTGGTCATCATCGGAACTGGCCTGATCGGGGCATCGGTCGGCCTTGCCCTGCGAGGCGCTGGCTTCGCGGGGACCATCGTCGGCGTGGATGCAGACAGCAAGGAAAGTGCCGAGGCCAGACGGTCTGGAGCGATCGACCGAGCAGTCGCACCAGGACCGCGTGCGATCGAGGTTGCGAAAACCGCCGACGTCGTCGTGCTCGCAGTACCTGTACTTGCGATCATGCACTGGATCGATCTGCTGGCGCCGGTGCTTGGCCCGCAAACCCTCGTCACCGATACTGGAAGTACCAAGCTCGCGATCTGTGACGTTGCGCGCGTCCGTTTTACCGGGGTAGGCCGTGCACGCTTCATGCCCGGGCACCCCATGGCCGGTAAGGAGCTTGGCGGTGCGGCCCTTGCCGAAGCATCGCTGTTTGCCGGAGCCATGTGGCTGTTCACGCCGCTTGATCAGGCAGAGACCGGGCTCGAGGCAGAGTGGCGCCTTTGGGTTGCGAAGTTTGGCTGCCGGACGATGGATCTTGATGCGGCACGCCACGATCGGATCTGTGCATGGGTGAGCCATTTACCGCAGTTCGTTGCAACCGCGATGGCCGCGATGTACGAGGATGAATTTGAGCAGGAGCCGGAACTGGCTGCGGAATTTCGCGCGATAGGCGGCCGCGCACTGCGAGAGATGACCAGGTTGGGCGCGAGCCCGTTCTCGATGTGGCGCGACGTGGCACAAACGAACACCGCGATGGTGGCGGCCACGCTGTTTGCCATGGAGCAGAGGCTCGCCTTCGTCAGGGAAAACCTGAAGACGCCGGAGCTGAGAGACGAATTCCGCAAGGCGAACGCCTTTCGTGAAGAACCTTGAAACATCCGGAGACCAGAGAAGAGAATCCGCGCGACACTGCGAGCGTAGGATTGGAGGGAGGCAGAGATTTGCTGGCAATCAGCGCAAAGAACTTCGGCACGCTTGAACTTGGTGTCGTCACCGCACCTTCAGGTGCCCAGGCCTGCGACGACCTGATCCGATCCGTCGTTACGAGGAAACACGTGGAAGCGTTGAGGCTCTCATCGGCCGCTGGTATGTGCCATCATCAAGTCCACAGAAGTCATGTTGATGGTGGAGTAGTGCTGCAACCTGCGTCATCTCAATCCGTCATGGAATCTCTAAATGGAGTTACGAATTGATCCGTTTCCTGCTCTCGGCTTCGGCTCTCTTGTTTTCCCCCTTTCTGCAGCCGTCC
>CAXTUS010000011.1:49368-55764 GCA_964247475.1 uncultured Acidobacteriaceae bacterium
CCAGATGTCCGGGGCAAATGTCGACTACCCCGTGCCTGCCCATGCAGCGGAGGCTCTTCGAGCGGGTGGTCAAGGGGTGCAGATCTACACCTGCACGCAACAGGGCGTAGCCTACCAATGGGTGCTGACAGCGCCTGAAGCGACCCTCACCGACGACAGCGGCAAGCAACTCGGTACCCACTCCGCGGGCCCCACCTGGACAGCAGCCGATGGCAGCGTGATCACGGGCAAAGTTCTGCAGAAGAAGGTAGCGATGGGTGGCCTCAACATTCCCTGGCTTCTGCTCGCGGCTACTCCGAAGCAGCCAGCTTCGGGTGTGTTCGCGAATGTTGCCTACGTACGAAGGTCGGCTACGAAGGGAGGCAATGCTCCGGCTGACGGCTGCGATGCCCAGCATCCTGGTGCCGTCGCACGCGTGCCCTATAGCGCTACCTATACTTTTTACAAGGCCGTCAAGTAGCCGCAGCGCGCCGGCTCTGAACTGCGGAAGGGCGTCCCTGGGCGATTCCAGGGTTCGTGCTGTCGCTGACCCTGCTAAACTAGGGGACGGCGCGCAAATCCCTGTTTTTCATCATGCCGAGCGCACACATCTGATCCACAGAATAGGACGTACACCCCGCCGTGAGTACCTCGACGACCCAAGCCATTCGCAACATCGCCATCATCGCACACGTTGACCACGGCAAGACCACCTTGGTCGACGCCATGCTCCGCCAGTCCGGCACCTTCCGTTCCAACGAAGCCGTGGCCGAACGCGTTATGGACTCGAACGATCTTGAAAAAGAGCGCGGCATCACAATCCTCGCCAAGAACACGGCAATCCAGTACCACGACTCGAAGATCAACATCGTCGACACGCCGGGTCACGCCGATTTCGGTGGCGAGGTGGAGCGCGCGTTGAAGATGGTTGATGGCGTCGTGCTGCTGGTCGATGCGTCTGAAGGCCCTCTGCCGCAGACACGTTACGTGCTCTCGAAGGCGCTCGAAGCCAAACTGACCCCGATCGTGGTCGTCAACAAGATCGACCGCCCGGACGCTCGTCCACAGGAGGTCCTGAATGAGGTCTACGACCTCTTCATCGATCTCGACGCGGATGAATCCGTGCTTGATTTCCCCGTCATTTACACCAACGGCAAACTCGGCACGGCGACCATGGACCTGGCCAAAGCCGGCACCGACCTGCAGCCATTGTTCGAGCTGATCTTCCAGACCATCCCCCCTGCACCCGGTACCGCTGATGGCGATCTGCAGGTGCTCGTCACTAATCTCGACTACTCTGACTACCTCGGCCGGCTTGCGATCGCGCGCGTGTTCAACGGCACGCTGAAGATCGGTCAGGAAGTTAACCTGTCTAAGATCGACGGGACCCTGCAGCCGGTGAAGGTGACCAAACTTTTCACCTTCAATGGGTTGAAGCGGGAAGACACCACTGAAACCGCTGTTGGCGACATCGTCGCTATCGCCGGAATCCCCGGCATTACGATCGGCGAGAGCTTCTGCGCGCTTGAGAACCCCAAGCCCCTGCCGATCATCAAGATCGATGAGCCTACCATCGCCATCAACTTCTCGGTGAACAACTCCCCCTTCGCCGGCAAGGAAGGGAAGTTCGTCACCAGCCGCAATATCAAGGATCGCCTTGAGCGTGAACTGCTGACCAACGTCTCGATCCGCGTTGAAGACACCGGAACACCCGAGACGTTCAAGGTGCTTGGTCGCGGCGAGTTGCAGCTCTCGGTGCTGATCGAGATGATGCGCCGTGAAGGCTTCGAACTCATGGTCTCCCGTCCCACGATCGTCACCAAGCGTGTCGATGGCGCGCTGATGGAGCCTTCCGAGATCCTCACGATTGACATCCCGGAGAGCTTTGTTGGCACTGTCATTGAGAAGCTCGGGCCGAGGAAGGGCGAGATGGTGAAGATGGCAAATCACGGATCAGGCCGTGTCCGTATGGAGTTCAAGGTGCCGTCGCGCGGCCTCATCGGTCTGCGCAACGAGATGCTCACCGAGACCCGCGGCACGATCGTCATGAACTCCATTGCAGGCGAGTACATTCCCTACCAAGGCGAGATCCCACAGCGGCCCTCGGGCGCGCTTATCTCTGATCGTCACGGTGTCACGACCACCTATGCGCTCGATGGCGTACAGGAGCGCGGTGTGCTCTTTATTGGTGATGGCGTCGAGGTCTATGAGGGCATGCTGGTTGGGGAACATTCGCGTGACAACGATCTCGACGTGAATGCAGTACGTGAAAAGAAACTGACCAACATGCGTGCCTCGGGCTCTGATGATGCGCTTCGCCTGGTGCCGTTCAAGGTGCTGACGCTTGAGCAATCCATTGAATTCATCGCCGATGATGAGCTGGTTGAGGTGACGCCGAAGTCGCTTCGTATGCGTAAAAAGGTTCTCCAGGCAAATCGGCGGCCCAAGGGCAACCGTGGCGGTTCGGTGCTCGAGTAAGAGAGCGGCGCAAGTGGGCTTTGGTCCGCTGCGTGACTTCTCTGTACCTCGAACGATCCTCCCATTGTCGGCCCGACACTTACATGACGGCCAATGGGAGGATCGGCACCCCCCCGAGACCGGAGTCCACAAACGAGCCACCTAACGCACGGACACCTGGCGGCCGACGGGTTCGGCAGGAGCTAGGGCCCGACCTGCCCCTGCACCGCATCCTCAAGCGAGATGCCATTCTTGTCCAGCAGATCTCCCAGGCTGCGGTCGAGTTCGATGCGAGCTTTTTGATAGTTCGAGCGAGCAGCAATCTCGCTTTGGCGCGCCTGGGCAAGATATGCGACGTCCTGCACGACTTGCAGGTTTGTAGACTCGCCAAACTCGAGGCGGTCTCGATCAGCCTGGAGCAACTGGTCCTGGTAGCTGCGTGAGCTTTGCGCGGCCTTGTATGCTGCGAAGCTGGTTTCAAGCGCAATCTGCGCGTTCTCAATATCTTCGCGAATCTGGTTCGACAGCTTCTCCGTTCGTGCCTGCGTCTGCCGTACCTGCACGGCATCACGTGCGGCGTCGGACTGAGCAACACGGTTGCGTAGTGGCAGGTTCAGCTGCACGCCGCCCTGCACAATCGTTGACACACGCAGACCGCCGAGAGCGAAGTTCGAGGGCAGGGTTGGTATGCCGGTGCCGGGTGTACCGAGTTGCTCATAAGCGGTCTCCGAGCTGCCGCGCGTCTCCACATTTGCATAAAGGTTGAGCTGGGGAAGTGCCTGGTTACGTGACGCTGCTGCACTGATCTCGCCAGCCTTGACCTGTAACTCAGACTGCGCCAGGTCAGGTCTGCGAGCAAGCCCCTGCTGGATGAGCTCAGAGATGGGTACCTGATCGAGCTGACCGGGCACAGTGATGCGGTCAGTAGGAACGACCTCCGTGAAGCCGGTGTTGAACTGCGGAGCGTCGGCGCGGATGATCAGGTTGCGAAGGATCACCTCCTGGGTACGGTAAAGTCCCTGAGCCTGGGTAAGGTCGAACTCGCTTGAACTTACAAGAGCATCCGCTCTCAGCAACTCGATAGGGGCAAGCGTACCTTCATCTACCTGGGCCTTGTCATCAGATTGCAGCTTCCTTGCGGCGTTCAGAGCCTCCTGCTTTACCGCTACATTCTCACCCAGCGATACGAGATCAAAGTAGATGCGCGACGCGCCATAGACCGTCTCAAGTACTTGCTGCTCAAAGAGCAGGCGAGAGATTCTGCGATTCTCGTTGGCGATGTGCAGGTAACGAAGGTTCACCTTCGATCCATAGCCGCGTAGCAGGGGCTGGCTTAGGGTAACTGAGGTACTTGGCTGAGAAAAAGGATCCAGGCCGCCATTTGATCCGTAGATCACCTGCGAATCATTGTTCGCTGTCGCAACAAGTTGCGTGCCGAACCGGAAGCCTTGGATGTAGGAGGCATTCAACGCGACGAAGTCGAGCGCCTGAGCCTGGGTAGTCGTCCCGCCGGCACCAGTTGACCCCGTGGTCGTGCCTGTGGTCGGGGTCAAGGTAACAGTGTTTGACCTGCGCAGATAACCAGCCTGCAGAAACAAATTCGGATCAAAGAGTGGAACTGCAGGCCCGGTTGCATACTGCGTCGTTGCAGCTGCTGAAGCAGCAAGGTTCTGCTGTGACTGCTGCGTGGCGTTCAGCGAAGTAAGATCTGTAACAGTTGGTGTCACTGGATTCGGCTGCGTGGCCGTCGAGTTCAGCAGCGGCGATCCCGGCCCGCCTACCCCGTTTGGCGGCTCCTGGATGGTGTAGTCGATACCGCGCAGATTGCCGCCTCCCTGCGCACGGCGGCGATCAGTGTCAGCGAGCACCAGGTTATAACGTTCGATCTCCACATCAAGATTGTTCTCGATAGCCAGCGCGATCGCATCATGTGCGCTGAGGTAGAGCTTGCCATCACGAACGAGCGAGCGAAGCCGCTCTCCGTTGCCCGTAAATAGCTCAGGAACCTTCGCGCGGTGAAACGGTCCAAAGTAGTGGGGCGTCTCGAGTCCTGTAGGCGCTGAGCGCAGCGGAAGCACAAAGGGCATCCCGGATTCGTTCGTGGGCACATCGGGTGTGAAGCTCGAGATAGCAGGTGCGTCAGGGATCTGTGGACGATCAGCGCCCTTGGTGGATACATGCGGTTGTGCCGGCTGGGGCTGCACATTCTGCCGCGTTGGCGTTTGTTGCGCAACCGCAGTAAAGAAGGCGAATCCGGCCGCGAAGGGAAGCAGGGTCTTCATGGCTTGCTCTCCTGCTTGCCGTTCGACTTGCTCGCGCCCTTGGCCTTCTGTTGCGAACCCTTGGCGCTCTGCCCCTGCATGTCCTGATCTTCAATCCCTGGATCGCCATACTGCGTAGATCCGCCTGGAGGCGTGGGTTTGGCACCGGCAGGTGGCTGCGTCGCCTGCTCCTCGGCATCCTTGCTCATGTGGGTCTTCACCTGTGCCCCTTCGCGGACATCATCAGTAAAGGTGCTTGCGACAACGTCACCCTCGTGCAGCCCTCCCAGAACTTCAATCTCCGGGCCATAGTCGCGACCAAGTACCACGGGGACCAGCTTCACCCTGCCGTTGTTGATGAGCGCGGCCATGGTAGTGTCTTTCCGGACGGCGACAGCATCGCCAGACATCATGAGCGGGCCCTGGCCCGCCGCTCCGGCGAAGGTAGCAACGGCGTACATGCCCGGCAGCAATCGGCCAGCGGAGTTATCGATCTGGAGCTCTGTGATCATGGTTCGGGTGTTCTGGTCAACAGAGCCAGCGGTCCGTGTCACCTGGCCGTGAAATGCTGTCTCGGGGAACTCCTGGAAGTGAAGGACAGCCTGCTGCCCGGTGTGGATGGATGAAGCATAACCTTCCGGTACGGAGACCAGGATGCGCAGCCGCTGCGACTGCGAGATGGTGAAGAGCGAACCCCCTTGCGTACCGGTGCCTGTGCTCGGTGTCGCAAGGTTTGTGCCGGAGCCGCTTGCGCCATAGGAGTTGGTGCCGGCGTTTGCACTCTGCGATGTTGTGGTGCCCTGGCCCATCGACACGGAAGGCGTGCCGCCCGAAGAGCCCTGGGCCGAGATCAGATCGCCGTCTTCGACATTGCGCTGGGTAATGATGCCGTCGAACGGCGCAGTGACGCGCTCGTAACTTTGCAGTGCCATCTGCCGCTTCAGGTTTGCTCGAAAGGCTTCAACGTTGCGCTCAGATGAGGCAACGTTGGCCACCTGTGCCTGGTAGTCGGCTTCACGCTGATCTCCATCCTGTCGGGAGAAGACGCCCTTGGCCACAAGCACACGGTAGCGGTCGACAGTGACCTTCGTAAGAGCAAGCTGCGTGATCTGCTGGCGCAACTGGGCCTCGGCTTGTTGCAGTTGCTGTCGCGCCTGCTCCACCTGCTGATCAATGTCAGGGGCGTCGATCACGGCAAGTAGCTGACCTTTGTGGACATGATCTCCAATATCGACATAACGCTTCTTCAGATAGCCGTTGGCGCGCGCGTACACAGAAGACACAATCAGCGGCGTTGTGGTTCCTGGAATCGTAAGGCCTGCATTCGACTTCGATCGATGCACCTTGAGAACTTCGATGGTTGGATTCTCCGCCTCCTGCTTTGCCTTGTCTTCCGTCTCATGCTTGCGTGCAGCGCGGGGAATCCAACCTAGAACCAGAATGACGAGGAAAATAGCCAGGATCGAGCCGAGCACCAGGAACAATACTTTTTTATTCTTCGGCTTCTTGAAGGGCTCGCTCACCACTTCGCCTACCGGGCGATGATGCCTCTTCGCACTCGAGTTTGTCTCCTCAAAGTCGTGGCCAAGCTTCGTATCATCAGCAGAGTTCGGATCGTCGAAGGCGCGCCCAAGGCTGCGATTGTCACCAAAGGTAGGATCTTCAAACTCTTCGCCGAGGTGTTCCCGGCCGTCGCTCA
>CAXTUS010000012.1:0-11984 GCA_964247475.1 uncultured Acidobacteriaceae bacterium
CCCCACATCCACGCCAAGAAACATAGCACTCCTCTGAAGAAGATCTACTTCGCCGCCACCGATAAACCGATTTACATCCTCCGCAGTGTACCTCTCATGCAAAACTTTGCAGATTCCCCGCGCCGGTCTGCATCAGATAGATGAATCGGGCGCCCCGGCGGTGATTCCCACATCCTGAAGGCAGGTTTAGGTACCATTAGAGCTATGACTGAAAGTAATGCTGCGCACCCAGGATGCAGCGCGCGCTCCCTGCGCTTCGCCTCCACTGGAGATGTCGCGGCGCTCTCCGCTCCCGCGGCCGCCTTTCTGGTTGGCGTTCTCCTCCTCCTCGCCCCACCCGCGGCCCAGGCGCAGATGCCCGGCGGCAGCTCGGCAGGGTCTTCGCAGCCAGGCACAGGCGCAGGCACCGGGGCCGCCACCACCAGCGCCTCCGCGATCTCGGCCGGCCAGGCCAACCTCTACAACGCTTCGGGCGCAAACGGCGCCAACGTCGACCAGAACAGCTTCAAAGGGTCGCTGATCGAAGGCCGGAACACCGGCACCGTGCTCCCGCTCACCCTTGAAGACGCCATCAACCGCGGGCTCCGGCAGAACCTCGGCATCATCCTGCAGAACTCCGCCGTGCAGTCCGCCAACGGCAGCCGGCTCGAGCAGCTGCAGCAGCTTCTGCCGACAGTCACCGCGCAGGCCTCGATCACCGTGCAGCAGATCGATCTCGCCGCCTACGGCCTGTCCATCCCGAACTTCAATCCCATCATCGGACCCTTCCAGGTGGAAGACTTTCGCGCCTCGCTCACGCAAAACGTCGTCAACATCACGGCGCTCCAAAGCTACGTCGCCACCAAGCACAACTTCGCCGCCGCCAGGCTGACCGCCGCCGACGCCCGCGACCTCGTCGTCCTTTCGGTCGGCAACGCCTATCTGCTCACCATCGCCGACGCCGCCCGCATCGAAGCCATCAACGCCGCGCTCAAGACCTCGAAGCTCACCTACGACCAGGCGGTCGATTCGCACAACGCCGGCGTCAGCCCGCGGCTCGACGTGCTGCGCGCACAGGTGGACTACCAGAACGAACAGCAGAACCTGATCTCGGCCACCAACCAGCTGGCCAAGGACAAGATCGCCCTCGCCCGCGCCATCGGCCTGCCGCTCGACCAGCAGTTTGCCGTTACCGACTCTGCGCCCTTCAAGGCCCTAGACCATCTCGACCCCGGCCTCTCCTTTGAAGAGGCGCTCAGGACCCGCAAGGATCTGCAGGCGGCGGGCGAACAGGTCGAAGCCGCCCTCGCTTCGCGCAAGGCAGCCTACGCCGACCGCTACCCGGTGGCCAGCATCTCCGGCAACTTCGGCGACATCGGCCGCACCGTCGGGCACTCGCACGGTACCTACACCGCCACCGGCCAGGTCTCGGCGCCGGTGCTGCAGATCGTCAAGGACCGCGGCGAACAGGCCGTCGCAAACGCTACGCTCGAACAGTCGAAGGCAAGGCTCTCGGACCAGACCCAGCAGGTGAACGCCGACGTCCGCTCCTCGATCCTCGACATCCAGTCCGCCGCAAAGCTCGTCGAAGCCACCCGCTCGAACGTCGATCTCGCCACCGAAGCGCTCACCGAAGCGCAGCAGCGCTTCCACGCCGGCGTCTCCGACAACCTGCCCGTCTCGCAGGCCCAGACCACGTTCGAGCAGGCGAACGACCAGTACATCAGCGCACTCTACCAGCACAACGTCGCGAAGCTCGCACTCGCGCGTGCGCTTGGCGTGGCGCAGACCAACTACAAAGATTATCTCGGAGGCAAATAAACACCATGGCTGACGCAGTCCAGGACCAAACCCAGGCTCCCCCGCAGAAGGTTGAAGAGTCGCCCGCCAAGAAGACCGGCCGCACCGTCCTGATCATCGGCGTGGTCCTGCTGCTCGTGCTCGCAGCCGGCCTCTTCTACTGGCACTCCACCTTCACCGAAGACACCGATGACGCCCAGGTGGATGGCGACATCTACCAGATCAGCGCGCGCATCTCCGGCCAGGTGACGGCGGTCTACGCGAAGGAGAACTCCGAGGTGAAGAAGGGCGACCTGCTCGTCGAGATCGACCCCAAGGACTACCAGGTCGCGCTTGAACAGGCCCAGGCACAGCTTGCCTCCGCCCAGGCCGACTACACCCAGGCGACGGTCAACGTGCCCATCACCTCGACCCAGACGCGCACCACCACCTCGAACTCCGGGACGGACGTCGCCGCTTCGGCCTCCGCAGTCACCCAGGCCCAGCAGCAGTCCGCCGCCGCCGCCGCACGCGTCGACCAGGCAAAGGCCAATGCCATCAAGGCCACCAAGGATGTCGAACGCTACAAGCCGCTGGTCGAAAAGGACGTCATCAGCCGGCAGCAGTTCGACGCCGCCGTCGCCCAGGCCGACGCCGCCAACGCCCAGGTGATCGAGGCCGAAAACTCGCTCGTCGCGCAGCAGAGCGGCATCACCCAGGCCCAGCAGAGGCTTGACTCCGCCCGCAACCAGCAGGCGCTCGCCGCAAAGAACGGGCCCGAACAGATTCGCGCCCAGCAGGCACGCGCTCAGTCCGCCCTCGCCGCCGTCAAGCAGGCGCAGGCGCGGGTCGACCAGTCCCTGCTCAATCTTTCCTACACGCGCGTGACCGCCCCGACCGCAGGCGTCGTCAACAAGAAGAACGTGCAGGTAGGCGCCAACCTTTCAGCCGGCCAGGACCTCCTGACCATCGTCCCGCTTGAAGGTCTCTGGGTCACGGCCAACTTCAAGGAAACCCAGCTGAAAGGCATGCAGGTCGGCCAGAACGTCAAGCTCGAGGTAGACGCGCTTGGCGGCCGCAAGTTCTCAGGCAAAGTCACGCAGGTCGGCGGCGCCACCGGCTCCAGGCTCTCGCTCTTCCCCCCTGAAAACGCCACCGGCAACTACGTCAAGGTCGTCCAGCGCATCCCGGTCCGCATCGACTTCACCAACATCGCCCAGGAAAACCAGGACCACGCCCTCCGCCCAGGCTTCTCGGTGACGCCGGTGGTGGAGGTGAAGTAAGGGCAGGAGCAACAGCAACCGCGTCCGGCGTCAGGACGCGGTTGCTTTTGCCTGTCTCTTAATCAACCGTCCACCGCCAAGGTGCATCCTACTCAACAAAGAGGTGAACGTTATGGCAGTTGCAGTTCTTGATAAACCCACGAAATCGCAGGAGCAGGTAGCTCCCCACTGGCATGCCCAGGCTAAAGAGATTCAGAAGTTCGGCACGGTCATCGCAGACATGCCGCACCGCCTGGACGAGAAGGTGCGCGCCGACATGGTCGGCAAGCTGAACCAGCTGCTGGCTGATTCGATCCAGCTGCGCGACATGTACAAGAAGCACCACTGGCAGGTCTCCGGACCGACCTTCTACCAGCTTCATCTGCTGTTCGACAAGCACTTCGAAGAGCAGGTAGAGCTAGTCGATACGATCGCCGAGCGCATCCAGCTGCTGGGTGGCGTTTCGATCGCGATGGGCGGCGATGTGGCGCAGATGACCAAGATCCAGAGCCCGCCGCGCGGCCGCGAAGAGGTACCGGTGCAGATCTCGCGTCTGCTCGAAGCGCACAAGGTCATCATGCAGAGCTGCCACGACATTGCAGAAGCCGCCGATGAGGCGGGCGATGACGGCACCAACGACATGGTGGTGTCGGACATCCTGCGCCCGAACGAGCTGCAGTCCTGGTTCATCGGCCAGCACCTGGTCGAGATGCCACTCATTCTCAACAAGTAACATCCAAGTCAAAGTTCCTGGTTTTGAGGAACACTCCATGGGCTGCCGCGGGCCAAGCGGCGTCCATGGAGTTTTCCATTTCTGGCGTTCACTCCCCGGCCAGATTAGAAGGCAAACTTGCAAGTTTACCTTCTAATCTGCCTCCAAGCGGTGCCTCAGAAATGGTGCAAGAAAAGCGTGCGTCGCACCCGGCTCGAAAATGATTCCCGCATCGAACGGGACCGACTTATCATCTATCGTGATAGGTTCCTCCGCCATGCCCATCGCCCTGGTATTTTTCGTTCATTACGCATACGCCATCCTCTTTCTCTGGGTGCTGGTGGAGCAGCTTGGCGTGCCTGTGCCGTCTTTGCCGGTCCTGCTCACTGCGGGGACGCTGGCTGCGACGCACCGGGTGAGCTTTGCTGCCTCCGTGGTCGCCGTGCTGATGGCGTGCATCCTCGCGGATTCGGTGTGGTATGCGCTTGGCCGGCGCTACGGAAACGCGGTGCTGAAGCTGCTTTGCCGCTTTTCTTTCGAGGCTGACAGCTGCGTGACCCGGACCGAGGGCCTGTTTCAGCGGCGCGGGGCGTTGACGCTGCTCTTCGCCAAGTTTGTGCCTGGCCTGGGCACGGTGGCCGCGCCGATCGCGGGTCAGACCGGCATGCGCTACCCGCGGTTTGTCGCGTACGACATGGCGGGATCGGTGATCTGGGCTCTGGCCTACCTGAGCGCGGGCTTCTTCTTCGGCGACCTGATCCAGCGCAGCCAGAAGCTGTTCGGAATGATCGGGCACTTCGCGGTGCTGCTCTTCGCGCTGGCCGTGCTGGGGCTGATGTTCCAGCGGTTCTGGAAGCAGAGAAAGTTCCTGCTCAGCGTGCGCGAGCTGAGGCTTGAGCCGTCGGAGCTGTTCGAGATGATCGAGACGGCGAGAAAGCACGACAACATCGCGCCGTTCATCGTCGACCTGCGTCATCCGCTGGACTACCTGCCGGACCCGCGCGTGCTGCCGGGCGCGGTAAGGGTTTCGCCGGCCGACCTGACGTCGCACCAGAAGCTGCTGCCGCGGGATCGCGACGTGATTCTCTACTGCACCTGCCCGTCCGAGGAGACGAGCGGCAAGGTAGCCCTGCAGCTCCACAAATTCGGTATCAACCGGGTGCGTCCGCTGCGCGGCGGCTTCGAGGGCTGGCGCGACAGCGGCTATCCGCTGATCGATTACGTGCCTCCGGCCGCTGCGGCTGAGCTGACCGCGCCCGAGACTGCCAGCCCGCTTCCCAGCGAAGCGACCGCTGCGTAAACCCCCCGGACGGGGGCGGGAAGGTGTCTGCCTGACGAGATGCCCAGCCAGGCGCGGGGAAGGCCCCGAGAGTCCCGGAAAGGCCCAGAGAGTCCCGGGAAGGCCCCGATAGTCCCGGGAAGGCCCAGAGAGTCCCGGGAAGGCCCCGGGGTCCTCGAAGCTTCTCAGAGGAGCTCGAATGGCCCAAGAGCTTCCAAAGAGGCCTAGAGGGGCAGGAGCGCGGCGTCCAGCTTAAGCTGCTGGCCGGGCTTCAGCTTCAGGCTGCGTGCAATGGTGCCGTAGCGCAGGGTGAAGCTGGTGGCGCGCGCTGCCCTCAGCGTGGCAACGTCCAGCTTTCCTTCGTGCCAGACCATCCCTATGGTGACTCCGCCCATGGCCTCGAGACCTTCTACATGGCCTTCTGGCAGCGCTGCGGGCAGGGCGGGCAGGAGATGGATGGTGCCGGGCCGGCTGTCGAGCAGCATCTCCGCGATGGCCGCGGTGGCCCCGAAGTTGCCGTCGATCTGGAAGGGTGGGCAGACGTCGAAGAGGTTCGGCAGGCTGCCTGCGTCCGCGGGGTGCACCGGGTCAATCGGCTTCCAAAGGTTGCGCAGCAGCTGGTAGGCGTGGTCCCCGTCGCCCAGCCTGGTCCAAAGCAGCATCTTGTAGGCGAGCGACCAGCCGGTGCCGCCGTCGCCGCGCGCTTCAAGCGTTTTGCGCGCGGCTTCGGCGAGCGCGGGCGAGGTGTCGGGGTCGATCTCGTCGCCAGGGTAGAGCGCCCACAGGTGCGAGACGTGGCGGTGGTGGGGCTCGACCTCGCGATAGGGTTCAAGCCACTCGAGGATCCGTCCGTCGGCGCTGATCTGGATAGGCGCGAGCTGGCGGGCGGAGGAGTTCAGTTGTGCCTGGAGGGCGGGATCGAGGCCCAGCCTGAGAGCGGCCTGAGCGGTGGCGTGGAACAGGTAGCGGAGGTTCTCCTCGTCGATGGCGGGGCCCATGGTGACGCTGGCCTTTGCGCCGTTGGGCAGGTAGAAGGTGCTTTCGGGCGAGTTGGAGGGCGCGGTGACGAGCCAGTGGTGCTTCGGCTCTTTGACCAGCATGGCGAGGTAGAACCGGGAAGCGCCCCGCAGCACGGGGTACATCCTGCGCAGGAACTCGAGGTCGCCGCTGTAGAGCCAGTGCGACCAGATGTGCTGCGAAAGCCATGCCGAGCCGATGGTGGTGGCGCCCCAGGATGCCTGCTCTCCGGGCGAGGTGTAGCCCCACGGATTGGTGATGACGTGGGCGACCCATCCGGGCGCGTCGTAGAAGGCGCGGGCGGTTTGTGCGCCGGGTTGCTGGAGTGATTGGATGAGCGCGAAGAGAGGCCCGGTGAGGTCGCCGAGAGCGACCGGTTCGGCGGGCCAGTAGTTCATCTGGATGTTGACGTCGAGGTGCCAGTCGCCGTTCCAGGGGGTGTGGGTGCCCTCGGCCCAGAGTCCCTGCAGGTTCGCCGGCAGGCCTCCGGGCCTTGAAGACGAGATGAGCAGGTAGCGTCCGAAGTTGAAGTAGAGGGCGGCGAGCCCGGGATCGTCGGCGCCCGAGTGGGCCGCGGCGAGGCGTCCGACGGTGGTGCGCTGGTCCTGCGCCGCAGCTGTGCCCGGCCCGGGTCCGCGGCCAGCTTTGCCGAAGTCGAGCGTGACCCGGTGGAAGTAGCCCTGGTAGTCGGCGCGATGGCGCAGGAGCAGGGTTGCGAACGGCCTGGCTTCGGCACTGCGGAGGTCGGCGGCTGCGGCCTGGCGCGGGTCGCTGGTCTGCCGTCCGGCGAAGCCCCTGTAGTTGGTGGCGGCGGTGATGAGGAGGACGACGTCGCTGGCCCGGTTGACCTCGAGCGCGTCGGGGGCGGAGGCGCTGACCGTGCCTCCGTTGGCGATGACCTTGACGTCCGCGGCGTAGCGCACGCCTGCAGCGGGAGCGACGCCTGGAGCGGAACCGACGCCTGTAGCGGAAACGACGCCTGTAGCGGAACCGACGCCTGGCAGGCCCGGCGCGCCGGAGTCGAGCTCGCCCGTCATGAGCAGGCTGTCCGTGCCGCTGGTCGAGGTCTTGAAGCGTTCGGCGCGGCGCAGCGCTACGCGAAGCGAAAGGCTGGCTGGCTTGTCGGCGGTGAGGTGGACGACGATGACCTGGTCGGGGGCGCTGGTGAAGACCTCGCGCCGGTAGTGGACGCCCCGGAGGGTGAAGCTTGTGCTTGCGACGGCGTTGTCAAGATCGAGCATGCGCTGGTACGACGTGACGCGGGGTGTGGCTGCGGCCTTCCGGGGAGTGCCGTTGCTGCCGGGCGAGCCGCCGTTGCTGCCTTTGCCGTTGCCGCCGCTGCTGGCGCTGCCGTCGTTGAAGCCGTTGCCATGGAAGGTGAGCAGGAGCTGGCCGAGCTCCTGGTAGCAGCCGTAGCGCGGGTCGCTGCTGCCGGCATCGGCGGAGGTGAAGGTCTTGTTGACCAGGGCTTCGGCGGCCACGTTATCGCCTGCGAGCAGCAGGCGCCGGATCTCGGGGAGGTTCGAGGCGGCGCCTGCGCGGTCGGAGTTGTGGCGCGAGCCGGACCACATGGAGGATTCGTTGAGGTCGATGCGTTCGTCTTCGATGCCTCCGTACATGGTTGCGCCGAGGCGTCCGTTGCCGGTGGGTGCGGCCTCTTCAAAGGCGCGTGCGGGCGCAGAAAAACGCACCGCCAGGTTGGGCCTGGGCGGTGCGTCGGGTATGGCTTGCGCGACTTGCGCCGCTTGCGCCCTTTGCGCTGCTTGCGCGGCCGGTGCGGCGTGCGCGGCTGCCAGGAGCGAGAGGTTGAAGAGCAGATGCGTGGGGTTGATGAAGCGCGTTCTGAGCCGCATGCGGAACCTCGCGTACCTGCTCCTTATTTTAGAGGTAGCGGGAGACGAGGTTCTCGTACTGCTCCTGCCGGCCGGAGCGGGGCTGCGGGTTGAGTGCGGCGGATTCGGTCTTTTCTGCGATGGTGTCGAGCGGGACCTCGCCGCGGAGCATGGCCGCGTACTCCGGCTTTTCCCAGTCTGCGTAGCGCCTGGCGACCTGTTCGGCGAGCTTGCCCTCTTCGAAGATCTTTGCCGCGAGCAGGAAGGCGCGCGCGCACAGATCGACGCCGCCGATGTGGGCGTGCAGCATGTCTTCCGGTTCGATCGACTGCCTGCGGACCTTGGCGTCGAAGTTCATGCCCCCCTTGCCGAGGCCGCCGGCACCGATGACGTAGTACATCGACATGGTCATCGAGTGCAGGTCGATGGGGAACTGGTCGGTATCCCAGCCGAGCAACGGGTCGCCGCGGTTGATGTCGAGTGAGCCGAGGATGTTGAGGTTGGCGGCGGTGGCGATCTCGTGTTCGAAGCTGTGGCCCGCGAGCAGGGCGTGGTTGGCTTCGAGGTTGACCTTGACCTCGTTCTCGAGGCCGAACTGCTTGAGGAAGCCGTAGACGGTCGCGGTATCGAAGTCGTACTGGTGGGCAGTGGGTTCTTTGGGCTTGGGCTCGATGAGGATCTGCCCGTCGAAGCCTATCTTGTGCTTGTACTCGACGACGAGCGAGAGCAGGCGGCCCATCTGTTCGAGCTCCTGCTTCATGTTGGTGTTGAGCAGGGTTTCGTAGCCTTCGCGGCCGCCCCAGAGAACGTAGTTTTCTCCTCCGAGTGCCTTGGTGACGTCCATGCAGTGCTTGACGGTGGTGGCGCTCCAGGCGAAGACTTCGGGATCGGGGTTGGTGGCGGCGCCGGACATGAAGCGGGGATGGCTGAAGAGGTTGGCGGTGCCCCAGAGCAGCCTGGTCTTTGAGGTCTCCATCTTCTTCTGGAGGTAGTCGGCGATGGTGTGGAAGTTTGCGAGCGACGCTTTGAGCGAGTCGCCTTCGGGTGCGATGTCGCGATCGTGGAAGGTGTAGAAGGGCAGGTCGAGGACGCGAAAGAGATCGAAGGCGGCGTCAGCCTTGTCGCGTGCCGCCTGCATGGGGTCGGACTGCGACATCCATGGGCGGTTGATGGTGGGTGCGCCGAAGGGATCGCTGCCGTTCATGGCGAGGCTGTGCCAGTAGGCGACGGCGAAGCGCAGGTGCTCGCTGAGCTTTTTGCCGAGGACGACTCTGTCGGCGTCGTAGAAGCGGAAGGCGAGGGGCGAGGTGGTGTCGGGGCCCTCGAATTTTACGACGGGGAAACTGCCAAAGACAGACTGATCCACTGATCTCTCCGTAAGTTCAAACGTTTGACTTGATGTTGATGATAGAAGAGTCCCGCTGCTTCTTCTGCTCGAAATTTCTGCTGAGGCAGAAGCAAGGACGCCGGTCCGGGGTGCGGAGGGATTTACTCGCGTCCCGAACTATATGTCTCGCGGAGAGCGCTTGTCAACGGGGCAGGGGAACTCCGGCGATGCTGACTTCGGGCTCCCAGGGCGGCTGGCGCGGGGGTGAATTTCGCGCGGACGCTTGGCCGGTCGAGGCATGTACTGGGTATACTAGCCACCACGATGAACAAGCCCGGGCAGCACGGTATCCACGAAGAGCCTTCGGCAGGACAAATCCTGGCAGCGCCGCCCCGCGGGGCAGCAAGCGGCTCGAGGTCCGGGTCGTCAGCGCCGATGGTCGTCTCGATCGCCCTTCGCGGGATTTATGGCGGCTGAAAAGAAAACAGGTGCGGGGGAGCAACCGGGCAAGCGGGTGGACCTGGCTTACGTGCAGCTGGCGTCGAGCGAGATGGCGCGCGATATCAACCGCGATATTGTGCTTGAGATCATCCGGTCGCTGCAGCCGATCTCGCGTGCGGACCTGTCGCGTGCTTCGGGTCTGCAGCCGAGCACGGTATCGAACATCGCGGAGCAGCTGCTGCAGGAAGGGTGGATTGTTGAGGGTGCTGTGGCGCGGCGTCCGCGCGGGCGGCGGCCTACGATGTTGTCGCTGAATGACAACCTGGTGATGATTGTGGCGGACCTGCGGCCGCGCAAGGCGATCCTTGCGGTGATCGATCTGAACGGACGCTTCCTGGCGCATGAGGAGGTGCGGATCTTTGCGGATCCGGAGCGTTCGGTGACGGGGATGGTTGAGGTGATGATGGCGATGCGTGCGCGGTTCCCGGGCAAGACGTTTGAAGGGGTGGGGATCAGTGTTCCCGGCCGCGTGCATCCGGTGACGAATCGCCTGATCCTGGCGCCTAACCTGAAGTGGGCGGAGTTCGATATCAAGGGGGCGATCGGGGACAGGCTGCATCTGCAGGTGGAGCTCGACAACGACGCCACGGCGTGCCTGCTGTCGGAGCTCTGGTTTGGGCGGATGGACGGGATTCGCAATGCGGTGCTGATCAGCTTGTCCGAGGGGCTGGGGACGGCTATTTTTGCGAATGGCCAGATCCTGTCGGGGCTGAATGGCCTGGCGGGGGAGTTTGGACATGTTGCGGTCGAGCCGAACGGGCCGGTGTGCGGGTGTGGGCGTAGAGGCTGCTGGGAGACGATGGCGTCCTCTGATGCTGCGCTGCGTTTCTATGCGGAGCTGGTTCCGGAGGCGAAGCCGCTGTCGATCCAGAGCCTGCTGCACCTGACGGACGAGGGCGATGCCGCGGCCATTGCGGCGGTGGAGCGGCAGGCGCGCTGGCTGGGCCGGGGGCTGAGGGTTGTGACGGCGGCGGTATCGCCTGAACTGATTCTGATTACGGGGGCACTGACGACGTGCTGGGCGAGGTTTGGTCCTCTGGTCGAGCAGGAGCTGGTGGCTGGGATCCTGGCCGGTTCCCCTCCGCGTCTCGAGATTACGACCGAGGGTGAGCTTGCCCGGCTGCGTGGCGCGGCGGCGATCGTGTTGCAGCGTCACTCGGGTTATCTGCGTTCTACGAGGTTGGCTGGCGGCGGGAAGGCTTTGCCGCGCAAGGCAAGTGAGCGGGGCAGCTGGTAGGCCCGGGCGCCTGGGGTGAAAGCGATGCAGAGTGTAGGTGTAACCGGAAGTTCGAAGAAGCCGCTGGGCGAGCAGGATGACACCTCGATCTTTCCCCGAGGTTATCTTTCTACTTTCTTTTTAGTGACTGCCATATTTTTTATCTGGGGTATGTCCAATAATCTGACGGATATTCTGGTTCAGCAGTTCCGCAAGACCTTTGAGCTTGACCTGATCCGGGCGCAGCTGGTGCAGACGTCGGTGTACCTGGCTTATGCGCTGATGGCTGCGCCGGCGGCCTTGCTGACCAGGCGGTACGGGTACAAGGTGGGGCTGGTCACTGGCCTGGTCACCTTTGGCATCGGAACGCTGGCGTTCTGGCCGGCGGCGCGGGTGGGGCTCTACGTACCGTTCCTGATTGCGCTGTTCATCGTGGGCTGCGGATCATCGATTCTTGAAACTGCGGCGAACCCGCTGATCGCGCAGTTCGGCAGCGCGCATACGGTGGAGCAACGACTGAACTTCGCGCAGGCATTCAATCCACCGGGAACGATCACAGGTGTTTTGCTGGGGACGTTCTTCGTATTTTCGGGGGTGGAGAAAAGCAGTGCGCAGGTAGCTGCGATGAAGATGGAGGGGACCTACGCGGCTTATCTTCAGGGTGAGATCCTGCGCGTGGTTCCGATCTATGTGGGTCTGGGTTGCGTGGTTCTGCTGCTGGCTTTGCTGATAAGCCGCGCGAAGTTTCCTGCATTGCTCGACGCGGCCGAGACGGCTGGGTTGAGCAAGCAAGATCGCAACGTATCCGAAGACCATGCTTATCGAAGGCTGCTCCGGCATCGTCCCCTGATGCTTGCGGTGTTGGCGCAGTTTTTCTACGTGGGCGCGCAGGTAAGTATATGGAGCGCGTTGATTCCATACCTGCGGGCGTATACCAGTGTGAGCGAAAGGCAGGCGGGCTATTTTCTGACGGCGACGCTGGTTGCCTTCGCCGTGGGACGCATCGTCTTTACGCCGCTGATGCGCTATGTTCGCCCCGCCCGGATGATGTGCCTTTTTGCGTTGATCAACCTGGCGCTG
>CAXTUS010000012.1:11994-29604 GCA_964247475.1 uncultured Acidobacteriaceae bacterium
GTGCTTGGCGTGGGCCTCGCGCACCCGGGACTGGGGGGGGCTGAAGCGATCCTTGCGACGAGCCTCTTCATGTCCATGATGTATCCGACGATCTTCGCGCTGGGTGTGAAAGGGCTGGGCGAGGATACAAAGGTTGGCGGCAGTCTGCTGGTGATCGCGATTATCGGGGGAGCGATCTTTCCTCCGTTTACCGGGCTGATCTCTCACGTGGAACACAGCGTGGCTGCAGGTTACTGGTTGCCTGCGCTGAGCTTTGTGGTGATCGCCATCTATGCATGGCTTGTCCAGGGCGTGTCAGAGGCACCTCTCGATAGCTCTGCTGAGACCTTGTAGGTCTTCTTCGTTTTCCTCATTGCTTGGGTGTTCGCGTAAGGGTAAGCGCGAGGCACGTTGGTGCATGCGCCTTGTGCTTTCCTTCCGGTGCTTTCCTCCCGCTGCTTTCCTCCCGGTACGAGCAGGTCTGGCTGGCCCTGGTTCGAGTTCAAAGGCGTGCCGACCTTGTTTTTGCCTTCCGGCAGCTTGACGAGCGGCGCATTCGATCAGGACAGGTCATGGCCCCTTGGTAACCGAGCGTTAGTTGTACCTGCCGGATTGTGCGGGGGACGAAGGTAAGTCGCCTTGCCCTGGTGAGCGGGAAAGACCGCATAACTCGGGCATGTTTAAGGATGTAGGCCGTAACACCAGGGAACCAGCATGGCCCTCAAACAGCGTCCCTGACGCTTTTTCACGCGCTGAGCGCCTACTAACACCTCGCTACCACTTCCTACTCATTTTGCGATTTTCCGCCGCAAATCAATGGATTTGTGAATTGCGCCTTGCTATAGTCAGGCCTGTTGAACCACTGGTAACACCATTGCAAGTGACCTAACTGGCTCAGGTAATAAACCTGAGATGGCAACTGAGTAACTAAAAACTAGAAAGGAAGTACTCCTCATGAAAATCCTGTCTCGTTCCAATTACGCTGCTCGACTTGGTAAGGTCTCACTTTGCATTCTTCCCCTTCTCGGTACGAGCCAGGGTACCAGCCAGACTTCGATGAAGCCGGCCATCTGCGATTCCCCGACGCAGGCGCCGCCCAAGCCGATCGTTCCCACCGTGGTTGCGTTGAACAGCGTGCCGGTGACTGCGTTGAACACCAAGCTGTATGGAACGTGGGGCGATGGCCAGCATGAGGATGGCGCGGTGATCCAGTCACTGATCCAGGCCAACCCTTATGGAACGATCTTCCTGCCGCTCGGCATCTATCGGCTCGAGAATCCGTCGCTCAACAAGGCCGGGCTCATGTTCCAGAACTTCCATGGCCGCTTTGTGCTGGCGAATGGCGCACGCCTGCTGTGCACCAACGCGACGACGACAGCGGGCCAGTGCATTCACATCTATAACAGCTCGAACGCGACGTTCGATAATCTTGAAGTGGGCTACTTCAACAATGACAAGCTGCCGATGGGGCGCAACAGCGCGACCAACAATGCGATTCTTGTGGAGCGTTCGACGAGCATCACTCTGAACCACACGACGGTTGAGGCATCGACCGGATCGGGCATCTGGGTGACGGACAGCAAGAAGGTCACCTTCAACGGTGGCACCTGGGTTTCGAACACGACGGCAGACGGCTTGCACTTTGAGAACGATGCGGACTCGAGCGTGACCGGCTTTACTGCCGGCAACACGGGCGATGACTCGCTCGCCGCGACGAACATCCAGAAGAACAATCCCAACTGCGGTTTGACTGCTTCTCATCTTCGTATCAACAACAGCCGTTCCCGCGGGATCGCCGTTGCGGGTGCATGCACTGCAACGTTCGACGACTTCGCGATCGACATGACGGCGAACTCCGGCATCGGCTCCGAGCAGGACACCTATCTTGGCAGCCGTGTCCCTACCGATATTCACTTTACCAATGGCACGATCACAAGGGCGGGGCAGTACACCTCGATCATCAACGGCAACAAAGATTGTGTAGACTTCACGAACACGACCAACTCTTCGGTGAGCGGTGTGAGCTGCGGCTGGTCGAAGAACGATGGCGTCTTTGTCTTCCAGCAGTCGGACCATATTACGATCGATAACGTAGCGGTGCATGATGCAGGCAACGTCGGCTTCCAGGCTGTGAATGCTACCAACGTGGTCTTCTCAAACGATGTGACGCGCAGCTCCGCACGCGAGGGTTACGCGATCCAGCAGGTGACAAACGGGCAGATCTCCGGTTCCACCGTGTGTTCAGCAGGGAACTATGGCTTCTATCATTCTGGAAGCCGCGGCCTGGTGGAGTCGAACCTGCAGAGCTATGACTCTTCGGAGGGCCAGTCGAGCAACCGGGTGTGGTGGGCGGAGAATATGAACGGTTCGCTCTCGCTGCGTGGTCTTACCGTATTCGATGACAAGGCGCAGAAGAAGCCTATCGTTGTCGGAGCGTGGAATGCGCCGGGTGTTTCGCTTCTGACGGTGCTGCCCCAGATGCTTTCGGCAACACTGAGCGTCTCTCAATGAAGGCCGGGCGAACGGGCTGCGGAGGGTAGTGCTCCTGGTTGACTAGCCTCTGCGATGTCCGTGGCCATGCCGGGCGGGAAGTGACTGGACGGATTGTTTTGACGGATTGTTTTGCTGGAAGTGTTGGTGGAAGTTTTGCTGCAAGTGTTGGTGGACGGACGTGGCAGACGTGGCGGAGATCGACCGGTCTGCCCGGAACAACAAACCGGCAAATGCCGCGTCGATGACAAGCAAGTGGATCCCATTGGGCCGTGGCTTCCGTGGTATAAAGCAGCAAACAAAGCGCTTTAGACACAAGGAGAATCAGACGATGGGGACGACCTCAGCATATCCCGCGGTGAACGAGGAATACAGCGGGTCGACTCCACCCAGGAAGAGCTCTGCGCGTTTGGGATTTCTGGATGCGGTTCGCGGAATCGCAGCCCTGGTGGTCGTGATCTATCACACCTGCTGGATCTCGTCGCCAGCGTTCCTGGCATGGAGCAGGGACTACTTTGATTTTGGACAGGCCGGGGTCACTGCCTTCTTCCTGGTGAGCGGCTTCGTTATCCCTTTGAGCCTCGAGCGGCATGGCTCACTCTCCTTCTTCTGGAAGGGCCGTTTTCTGAGGCTGTACCCGCTGTACTGGTTTACGATTGCGGCCGCACTGATCCTCGGCTTCGCCGGACTGTTCCATCTGCCCGAGCATGAGGGACGATCCCTGCTCTCGGTGGTGCTGGTCAACCTGACGATGTTCCAGGACTTCCTCAGGACACCGACCATCTCGAACGTGTACTGGACACTTCCGCTCGAGATGATCTTTTATATCGGCTGCTCGCTTGCCTTCTGGCGCGGCATCCTCAAGCACAGCGTTCTGCTGTTCCTTGGCGTCCTCGGTCTGCTGCTGGTTGCGGATCTCACAGGTGAGTTTGTTCTGCACCATGCGGTGGCGACGGCGCGCCTGGTCATGATCGTGACCTCCTTCTACGGGACGCTGGTGTACCGCGCGTATCATTCGCGGCTCTCCAACCGGAACCTGGCCCTGCTGGCCATACCGTTCGCGGCCGTGATCGCTCATGGCTTCTGGTTCCGTGCGTCGCTGCACCTCGACCCGAACGATCCTGGTGCGATCAGCGCTCTTTCCTCGATCTCTGCGTGGCTTGCCGGTGGTGTGATCTTCTTCCTGGCCTACGCGCTGCGGGACCACGCCGTGGCAAGACCTCTGCTGTACTTCGGCCGCATCAGCTACTCGGTCTACCTGATTCACCCGCTGGTGATCGAGGCGCTTCCCGCGAGCCTAGCGCTGCCCTTGAAGCTCGCTGTGGTGCTGGTGGTGACGTGCCTTGTGGCGCATGCGACCTTCCGGTTTATCGAAGCGCCCCTGATGGCGCTTCATGCAAAGCAGAAGCCGGGGAGGGTAAAAAGTTCCTAAAGTAATGGATGAATGTAGGCTTTACCCTACATGTAGGTCTTATCCGACAATAAGTTTTCTGCCGTGAGGCATACTTGCTTCAGTCGTTACGTACCCCGGAAACGCGAGTAAAGTGGTGTGGAAGAAGAAAGTGTTCTGGAGTGTGGAAGCCAGGCTATGTTGAAGATTTGACAGGATAAGGATGGATGCTTGGCTTCCTGGTTCTACGTATCAATGAAGTCTTGTTGAAATCCAGATGAAGGCGAGACGAGCGGTAAGCTGTAATGGGAATGCCTAGGCAAAGTAAGTGCACCACGGTGTGAATGGATGGGAATAAAAGTGGATGCTTCGCAGCTCACGGCTCTTTATTCTTCGCTGCGGAACATGAGAGCTCTTCCCGGGTCTGTAGCAGGTGGGGGCGCGGGCAGCGATGAAGGCGACCATGGGTGCGGGGGATCAGGATGAAGTAATTGGGGCGTAAGTCTCGACCAGCACAGCTGCTGTTCGGAGTGCCGGCCCTAGAGGGTGGCGCAGGAAGTGGTTTCAAAGCAGCCGGGCATCGGTCCGGGACGTTCAGGGGGAAGGCCCAGGGTGGGAGCCCAAGGAAGCTCAGGGAAGCCCAGGTGGACGTTCTTCCTGGAGGACGCCGAGCAGAGCAAGCAGGTCAGAGTTGGTTTGAAGTTCCTTGATCCGAGGGATGGTACGAAACGAAGGCCAAAGCCGCCGTAAGAGCGGAGAGTGAGCAAGAGTTCTTCTGTTTTCTTGACAGTAGCAAAGGATGCCCTATGAGAACAAATTGTTGTATGCGGAGTTTTTTTCTTCTATCCACCGCGTTCGTGTTTGCAGCATCTCCCCTTCCTTTTGCAGCGTCGCAGGCTGCAGCGGCTGTTTCAACCCCGGTACCAGGTGAGCCGGGGCAGGCGTCGAAGCTGAGCTACAGGCTTGGACCCGAAGATACCCTGACCGTGGTGGTGAAAGATGAGCCCACCATCCTGCCCGGCCCTTATGCGGTCGACCTTTCGGGCAAGATCACACTCCCTGAGCTGGGAACTGTTCATGCAGAGGGGATGACGGTGGAGCAGCTTACGGCGGAGCTGACCCAGCGGGCGAAGGCGTTCCTGCAGAATCCTGTGATCAGCGTTTCGGTGACGGACTACAAGAGCCAGCGCGTTTCGGTTCTGGGTGCGGTCGCGAACCCGGGGGTACAGCAGATCAAGGGTCGCAAGACCCTGTTTGAAGCCGTCTCCGAGGCCGGCGGGCTGAAGAGCTCGGCTGGCGGACACATTACGCTGACCCGGAAGAAGCAGTACGGCATCATCCCACTCCCTGGTGCCAAGTCTGATATGTCCGATAGCTTCAGTATCGCCGAGGTCAGTGTCGATGACCTGATGAATGGCCGTAACCCGGTACGAAATGTTGAGCTGCGGCCGGACGACACCGTGACCGTTGCCAAGTCGCTGAGTGTCTACGTGATCGGCGCGGTAAACCGGGCCGGCGGGTATGAACTTGCAGAGAAGGATTCGATGTCCGTGCTGCAGGCGCTGGCGCTGGCGCAGGGAACCAACCGTACCGCGGCGATGAAGAGCGCCAAGATCCTGCGCGCGGCTGACGATGGCGGAGCCCGTAAAGAGGTGATGTTTGACCTCAACAAGGTGATGCAGGGCCATGAGCCGGACATCACGCTGCGCGGCGACGATATTTTGTTTATTCCAAACAGCACCGCGAAGAGTGCGAGCTACAGAGCCCTTGATGCCCTTATTGCAACCGGTAGCGGAGTTGCTATGTACCACGCTTACTAGGAGTTTCAGATGACACCCACCGCAACAAGAAATGAGTCCATCACGTGGCACAAGGGCCAACCCTTAGAGGTTCGAACCGCTGCCTCACTGGGAACACCACGCGCTGCTGCACCAACCTTTCCCGCACAGGAACCAGCACGTGATCTGCGCGACTACTTCCAGGTTCTGAACACCCACCGGCTTCTGCTTGGGCTCTGCGCCGGCTGCGGTCTTCTGCTGGGCGTCGTCTCTTCGCTGACGACCACTCCGATCTATAAGGCCCATGCGGCGATCCAGATTCAGAACACCAACTCGGACTTTCTCAGCACCAAGCAGATCAATCCGATCTCGAACGAGACCGATCCGAACTCGGCGCTTACCGATGTCGAGACGCAGATCAAGATCATCAGCAGTGAACAGCTGACGGACCGGGTGATCAGCCGGCTTCATGAGCAGGGCAAGATTGCGCCACTCTACGACGAGGTCCGCAACAACTCCGGATTACTGAGCCGGCTGCGGCACAAGCAGCAGAGCGCGGACGAGCTGGACTATGCGGCGCGCACGCTTGCAGCCAAGCACCTGACCGTGAAAGAGATCGGTCCTACCCGCGCGGTCGAGATTACCTTCTCCTCCCCGGACCGCGCCTTTGCCGCACTCTTCACCAATACGCTGGTGAGCGAATACTCCGACTACAGCATGGAAGACCAGCGCGAGACCAGCAAGCACACCGTGCAGTGGCTTACGGCGCAGATGGAACAGACCCGCAAGCGGCTCCAGGACTCGGCGATCGCGGTGCAGAACTATGCGACGAGCTCTGGCCTGCTCTTCGTCAATCAGCCGTCCGGCCCGGTAGGCCTCGGCAGCGACATCTCCGGTACGAAGCTGCAGCAGGTGCAGGCTGAACTGTCGCGCGCGCAGGATGATCGCATGTCCGCGCAGTCGCACAATGACATTGCGCAGTCGGGAACGCCTGAAGAGCTGTCCGATGCGTTGAGCGATCCGCGGGTGACCGAGCTGCATGCAAAGATCACCGATCTCGAGCGTGAGCGCGCCGAGCTGCTGACCACCTACACGGCGAACAACGACAAGGTACGTCGTGTCGATGCGGAGCTGGTGCCGCTGAATACCGCTTATCACTCGCTGGTGTCCGCACTGCAGAGGAAGGTGGCGGCCGACTACCAGACTGCCCTGCGCAGGGAGCACCTGCTGACTTCGACCTACAAGGACGAGGCGGCTGTCGTAACCGATCGCGCGAATAAATCGATCCAATACAACATTCTGAAGCGCGACCTGGATTCGAACCAGCAGCAGTACGACTCCCTGCTCGAGCAGGTGAAGCAGGCGAACGTGGCCTCCGCGGTGAAGGTGAGCCCGATCCGGGTTTATGATCCGGCGAAGCCGCCGATGCGTCCCGCGTCACCGAACCTTCCCACCGACTCTGCAGTTGGACTGGCGGGCGGGCTGATGTTTGGCGTGATTACGTCGCTGGCGCGTGCCCGCAAGGTGAAGCTGATCAGCAGGCCGAATACGCTGCATCCTGCGAGCCAGGTTCGCGAGCTGGGTGTGATCCCGCGGAGCACGACGAAGTCGCGTCTGAGCCGGAGCCGTTCGTCTCATACTGGCAGCGGACTGGAGCTTGACCTGCCAGCCAACAGCAACGGGCATGGCCCGGCGGTCGAGCTGGTCGCGTGGACGAACAAGGAAGGTGTGGTCGCCGAGGCGTTCCGCTCGCTGCTTACCTCGGTCCTGTTCAGCGAAAGCAAGAACCGCAAGCTCACGGTGCTTGCATTCACCAGCGCACGTCCGCTCGAGGGCAAGACGACGCTCATCTGCAACCTGGCGATCTCGATGGCTGCGCTGGGCCGGCGTGTGCTGCTGATCGATGGGGATCTTCGCAAGCCGCGGGTACACGAGATCTTCGACCTGGTGAACGAAGTTGGCCTCAGCACGATCCTCAAGGCGGAGGATGGACTGCGGCAGACGGAAGGTGCGATCCAGAAGACCTTTGTTCCGAATCTTTCCGTGCTGCCGAGCGGGCCGGTGGACTTCGCCGCGGGTATTATCCTGCATGGCTCGGTGGTCGGTGACCTGTTGAACCGGCTCCGCGGTCAGTACGACTCGATCCTGATCGACACTCCGCCTACGCTGCTTACAGCGGATGCCCGGGTGCTCGGCAACAAGTCGGATGGTGTGGTCCTGGTCACCCGTTCCAACAAGACGAGCAGCGAGGACGCGCTGAATATGACGCAGCTCTTCAAGCAGGATGGGACGTATGTGCTCGGATCCATCTTCAATGACTACGCTCTGCCTCAGCGGGACTATTCCTACTACGGCAACACGGACTAACACTGATTTACTTCGAGAGACCGCGACCTTTATGAACTTTCTCATGAACAAGATCCGGACTGGTGTTTCGACGATTCGCTTCGTCGTCTCTACGACCAGATCTGACAACAGCCACCATCGACGAAACCTCAATGCCCTGGTCACCAGCATCTCGGGCATTACATACCGGATCGTCGATGCTCTGCTCAAACTGATCATCATCCCTTTGACCATCAGGCTGATGGGAGTGGAGCGGTATGGCATCTGGCTGACGGCGAACTCCATCATGAGCCTGCTCATCATCTCGGACTTCGGCATCGGTTCAGGGCTGATCAACGTCATCGGAAAGGCACTTGCGGCTGATGACAATCGTTCGGTGCGCTCGTACACGGCAACGGCATACCTGGTGTTTGGAGGACTGGCCGCTTTTCTCTTCGCTGCAACCTTCGGGCTCTCTCACACTGCCATGCTTCCGCACTGGCTTGGCCTTGGTGCAGGCTCTCCCCTGACCGGAGAGAGCCGCGCACTCTTCATGCTGATGGGGATCCTGGTAGGGACGGCTTCCTTTCTGAACGTGATCAACTTCTTCACGTCTGCCCTGCAGGAGGGTTACCTGACGCACATTGCACAGATCAGTGCGAGCGTCACGGCACTGACCTGCATTGTTCTCATGCATTCGGCGAACCTGAGTACGTTTGCGCTGGTCTCGTGGCTGCCGATTATCTCGGCCTACGCGGTGCTGACGGTGTATATCTTCCTGCATCGGCAGCGTCCGCTTGCACCCTCCGTGGTGGGGGTCCGGGGGAGCCACTTCAAGACCATCTGGAAGGACAGCTCTCACCTTCTGGTGGCCCAGATTGCCGATACCGTAATCGCTTTCGCGAGCAACGTCCTGGTCGCGTCGCGGCTGGGTGCAAAGACGGTGCCGCTGGTCTCGGTTTCGCTGCAGTTCATGATGATCTGCAGTTTCGTGAGCTGCATGTTTATCCTGCCGCTGTGGCCGGCTTATGTGGAAGCGAATGAGCGCAACGACTGGCACTGGATCAACTCCGCCTTCATGAAGGGCTTGATGCGGAGCGTGGGGATCACCCTCGCCTTTACCTCTGTCTACGCCATCATCTACAAGGTGTTCATCCATACCTGGTCCGCGCTGCTCCCGATCCCGACGCAGGGTTTTGTGGTGTTGATGGGCGCATGGTTTGTGGTCTATGTGTGGAACAAGAACGCGATGGTTCTGCTGAATGCGATCGGACGCGCTTCGGTGCGGGCGTGGGTGGCACCGATCTCGGCGGTGATCTTTGTGGTGTCCGGATTTCTTCTGCTTCCGTCGATCGATGTGCTTGCCATCCCGGTAGCAGGGCTGCTCAGCACGCTGTTTGAGACATGCGTGACAACCACGATGACGGTGAAGATTCTGCAGCGCAGGTCGACTCTTGTCCAGAATCCGGAGCCAGCCAATGCGATCTCTTAGCTCGGGTCCGTTTGAAGAGCAGAAGCAGCCGTCGTGGGTTGTGGTCCATGACGGGCCGCGCGACCACTATCAGCTGCCGCTCGCTCTCGCTGAAGAAGGCCTGCTTGAGCGCTTTGTCACCGACTGGTACACGCCGCTCGACCGGGCTCCGTGGAGGTCGCTGACGAGTGCACGGTTTCTGGAATCCCGGCTGCGGCTGAGGAAGCGGTACTGCGAGAAGCTCGCTTCGAGGATGGTGACGGACACCAAGGCGGGCTATGCGTTTGGCTTCGTCCGCAGGAAGATGACGCGCGCGGTCTACAGGGACGATCTTGAAGGTGCAACGGCTGGCCGCCTGGCTGCCCGCATCGCCAACCGGACGCATGCCGGACTGTTTGCCACGAGCTACTCTGCTTCGGCTGCGTTTGAAGAACTGGATCGAGGTCTGTGCAAGGTCCTCTTCCAGGTTCATCCCGAGCCGCGTTATCTGCGCCGCTTATACCAGACGCTGATCGATCAGGATCCTGAGTACTCCGGGCTGGCGCGCGAGCAGGAGATGATCGTCTCCGACGATGAGCTGACGCAGTGGTCGAAGGAGAGCGAGCTTGCCGACCACGTGATCTGCGCATCCTGCTTCACCAAGAAGACGTTGATTGCGGCTGGCAGGCGGCCAGAAGAGGTGAGCGTGGTGCCGTATGGTGTGGATGCGAACGCCTTTCCCTATGGAGCGCCTGAGCCGAATCAGCCTTTGCGCGTCTTGTTTGTGGGGCAGAAGGTGGCGCGGAAGAGCCTGCAGATGTTGCTGAGCGTATGGAGTGAGTTGAAGCCGGAGAACGCTGAGTTGATCGTAGCCGGCGGCCACAACTCAGATGAATCGATCCTGTCGAGATATTCCGGAAGCTTTGTGAACGTTCCCCGGGTAAGCCGCGCGGAGTTGCTGCGACTCTTTCAACAGTCCGATCTCTTCGTGCTGCCGTCG
Organism: uncultured Acidobacteriaceae bacterium; assembly: GCA_964247475.1. GTDB lineage: Bacteria > Acidobacteriota > Terriglobia > Terriglobales > Acidobacteriaceae > Edaphobacter. The sequence goes on from CAXTUS010000012.1 coordinate 22,407, forward strand.
GTGGTTGAAGGCTTCGGGCATGTTTACCTCGAAGCTCTTTCCACCGGTACGCCGATTGTGTGCACCGAGAATACCGGGGGCGCGGACCTGATCCGCGACCAGGGCGCAGGCTGGATTGTCGAGGCAGGGAACGCGGACGATCTGCGCCGGTGCCTGATCGATGCTTTGAGCGATCGGGGGAGGCTGAAGGAGATGAGACCGCGGGCACGTGCGATTGCGGAGCGTCACACCTGGCAGAGTTTTCGCGAAAAGGTGCGCGACGTCCTTGCGGAGAGCAGCGCACGGCATGAGGAAGCCATGATGCGTATGGAAGAGGCGGACTGATCATGTTAGAGGGGCTTACGCTTCAAACAACGGTAGCCATCGATATCACGACGATCCTGGTGTGCGCGCTGGTTGCTTACCGCTGCGCATCGTCGCTGCTGCATCCTGCGATCATGATGATCGCATGTCATATCTACGTGGTCAGTGTGCGTCTCTACCAGCTGGTCCGTGGCATGCACCCGATGGAGTACACCTTCATGTGGAAGGTAGGCGAGCACGAACTGCTGCGTGCCGCGATCGGGTCTGATGTCGCGTTGCTTTCGATGGCTGCCGCGTGGCTGGTCGTCGCGTACCGCAACCAGACGAGACCGCTCCCGGTGATGAATCCACGGGTGCTGCTGTCGAAGAAGAGAACGCGCGCGTTTGCGATCGGTTCGTTCGTCCTCGGCCTGATCGGAACAGCCCTGGCCGGCGCGCACGGAACAGCCGGTGCAGCAACCGACCCGAGCCTCAGCAACTCCGGTTACATCGGAGCGATGCCCGGCTTCTTCGGGTGGTCCGCCTGCCTGGTCATCTACTACTACGGTTTCAAACCGCGCCTGGTGGTGCTTACCGCTGCGATGCTTGCGCTTGCGCTTGCGACCAATCCGTACCGCGGCGTCGTCATCATCCCTGCGCTGTTTCTGATCATGACGTGGCTTGCACGCCGGCAGCAGAAGGGCTTTCCGCTCTCGCTGATTCCCGCGGTGCTGTGCGTCTGGCTTGCATGGCTTCCGATGAAGCCGATCGCGCAATCGATCCAGACCGGTGCGGGCGTGGTTGAGGGTGTGAGGACCGGGGTACAGACGGCCTTTGAAAACTTCGGCCAGGAGAACGGCAGCGCGATCGACTTCCAGTTCCTGGACATGATCGGAACGACGATGACACTGGTCGATATTCACGACTCCTACTTCTACGGAACCACGATCGCGCCGATCCTGGTGAGCCCGGTTCCACGTGGCCTGTGGCCGGCGAAGCCGCAGATCAACCAGTACCAGTTTGATCTGGACATCCCGGCGCGGCCGCTTGCGAAGTACACGATGACCGCTGGCCTGATCGGCGAGTGCTACGCAAACTTCGGCTGGCTGGGGATTGTCGGGATCCCTTTCTGCATCAGTCTCGCTTTCTCCTTCGCGTATCGCAGACTTCAGGGCACGACGTTGCTGAGTCCAGGCTGCCTGCTTTACATGATCTTTCTTTCTACCTTTATGCAGCTCTACCGCGATGGCCTGGTATCCGCCGTCTGGTTCCCGTTTGTTCACTGTGCACCGGTCGGGATCCTCGCTGTGTCTCACTGGCTCTGGCACCCGAGGGATAGTGTGGGAAGCCCGGAGGCGTTTGCAGGTGAAGTGAGCTCCTACGAACTGGCATCGGCTTAAGCGGTGGCCTCGGTAGCAAACGTTTGTACTTTTGAGGAATCTTTCCATGCAGCTTTGTCTTACTCTCGAACACCGCTTCATGCAGACACCAGACGGCAAGATCTGGACGGTCACGCAGTGCCCTTACGAGTTCTTCGCTCCCTACCTCGAGGTGTTTAGTTCGGTCCGCGTGATCGCACGTGCATTCCCTGTTGCCAGCGTGCAGGCGGACTTTGTGCCTGTGACCGGGCCGGGTGTCGAGTTCTACGCGATGCCGGCTTACCGTGGGCCATGGGAGTTGGTGAAGAACTTCTTCGCGGTGCGCAGACTTGCAAGAAACGCCGTACCGAAGGACAGCGCAGTGGTGCTGCGGGTTCCGGGTCAGCTTGCGAATACGATCGAGCGAACGCTGCGGAGCCAGTCCCACTCCTATTCCGTCGACGTCGTGGCGGACCCGTACGATGTGTTCAGCCCGGAGTCGAACCCGAGCCGGATCGCGCCGATCGCGCGCAGACTGCTGACCCGGGCGATGCAGAAGCAGTGCCTGCGCGCGGACGCTGTCTGTTACGTAACCCAGGAGTATCTGCAGCAGAGGTATCCCAGTGAAGCCAGGCCGAACCATGCTTCGTCAGGGCGCTACGCGTTGGGGGTGTCTGATATCTTTCTCGACTCCGCATGCTTCGCGGCTCAGCCTCGGCAGGCGAAGCATGATCCGTCTGCACTGCGTGTGATTTATATCGGCACCATCGAGTCACTCTACAAAGGACCCGACCTGCTGATCCGTTCGCTTGCGATCTGTAAAGATGCCGGTGTCTTCGCTTCTGCGCGGATCATCGGGATCGGCAAGATGAAGGACACGCTTGAGCAGTTGAGCAGGGACCTTGGAGTCCGAGACCGGGTGACTTTCGTGGGAGCCGTGCAATCCGGGCAGGCCATCCGCGAAGAGCTCGCGGCGTCTGATGTGTTCGTGCTGCCATCGCGCGCCGAAGGGGTTCCGCGTGCGATGCTCGAGGCGATGGCGCAGGGCATACCGTGCCTTGGCTCAAGGATCGGAGGTATCCCGGAGCTGCTCGATGAGGAGGACATGACGTTGCCGAACGATGCTGCCTCGATCGCTCATCACCTGCTCGATCTTGCGCGTTCGGACGAGCGCTTCGCGCGCTCGGCAAGCCGCTCCTTTCATCGCGCCGATGACTATGCTGCGACCAAGCTGATACCGCGGCGCCGCGAATTCTACGCTGTCGTTCGCCAGGTAGCCCAGGAGAGACTCGACGCGTCAGCGCGTTCGCGACGCGATGAACTGCCCGTGTACTAAGGATGAATTTTGCTTCATGGGGATGAGCTTGTTGCTCCCTCTCAGTAGCTCGAAGGATTGTTCTGAAGTCGGCCAAATAAGTTTGTACAAGGATTAGCATGAACTACTCTAATGACATGTCGACTGCTGTTCAGAACGTTGCACCGGCAGAACGATGTACCGGGCTGGTCGTGGCTCATATCGTCGAAGGCTGTGAAGGAGGGGTTGGAACCGCTGTAAAGCAACTGATCACATCGCAGTCGCTCGATGAGCAGATCGGCGATATCCACCTGCTTGCGGACCCGAACCGCATGGGTGACATGCTGCTCGATGCCGCGGCTACGATGCACACCTACGAGAGCAGCCGCAGCCCGGCAGCGATCATGCGGGTGGCCAAGCGGATCGAGAAGATGCTTGAAGAGATCAGGCCGGACGTTGTGTATCTTCACAGCACGTTTCCGGGCGTCTACGGAAGGATCACTCACCTGCGAACCAGGGCGGCCTGGACGGTGATCTACTGCGCTCATGGCTGGGCCTTCACACAACAGGTTTCGCAGTCCAAGAAGACCTTCTATTCGGTGATCGAAAGATCTCTGCTTCGCGCGACCGACGCGATCATCAGTATCTCGTTCGCGGAGTACCAGGCGGCTCTTGAAGCCCGGATCGATGTCCCGCTGCATCGCGTGATCTATCACGGCATCGAGAGCCGCAAGCCGGCGGTTCCGGCTCCGGTGAAGGTCTCTGAAGATACGTTGAACATCGCCTTCATCGGAAGATTCGATCGGCAGAAGGGTCTCGATATTCTGCTCGAGGCGTTTGCAGATATTCGCCTGCAGTCGGTCACGCTTTGGATCATCGGCGTCAGCACACTGGGCGATTGTGTGCAGAGCATCCCTGATCAACCCAACATCAAGGTGATCGGCTGGGTTGAGAACAAGGACATCGACGATTACATCGCGTGCTTTGATGCGATCGTCATGCCCTCCCGCTGGGAAGGGTTTGGCCTGGTCGCCCTGGAAACGATGAGGAACTGCAAGCCGATTATTGCGAGCAGGATCGGTGGCCTTGCCGAGCTTGTCATCGATGGAGTCAACGGGCGGCTCTTCCAGGCGGGAAGTGTAAGTGCACTTAGAAATGTATTGATCGACCTGACCTCTGCTGACCTTGCCCGCATGGGTCACATGGCCGGGACGATTTATGAAACACGATTTCACACCGATCGGTGCTACGAGGCATGGAAGACGATCACGAACGATGCCGTAGCGAACTCAGGCGCACCAAACACACAATCAGACGCACCGGGTGTACTCGTCCGATCCATTAGAAGAACGGAGGCACTGTGAATTCCACATCATCCTTGCTCTCGGCCAATGCCGCCGAGGCCTTGTCTGCCGCATCCATGCGGCGTCCACTTGCTCCCAGGGCCAACTACTGGCTTCACGGATTTTTTCTTTTTGCCGGCGATTTTGCATCGGTCTTTACCGCGTTCGGGTTGGCGATCTTCTGCTCGCATGCCTTCGATCCCCAGAGCTCGCGTGAAGCGTTCGAGCGTCTTTATCCGGTGTGCCTTTTCTTCTTTGCGGCGCTCGTCATGCAGGATCTTTATCCCGGCGCGCTGCTGCACCCTGCGGAAGAGATGCGGCGGGTCAGCACGTCCTTCAGCATGGTGGTGCTTGCGATGGTGTGCGTGATGGTGCTCGGTCACCATGATCCTGAGGGAAACCCGCTCGCGCTGCTCCTGGTGCAGCTGCTGGTGATCCCGATGGTGCTTGGCACGCGTTCGGCGATCCGCCGGCTGATGTCGAAGTTTGAAGGCTGGGCCCCCAGCGCCGTGATCATCGGCAGCGGCGCGAGTGCACGCCGTCTGGTGCGGAGCCTGCGTACCTCGCAACCCGGCCTCAACGTTCTCGGTGTGATCACCGATGAAGATCATGGGGACTGGGAGGCTGACCTTCCGCCCATCCTCGGCGACCTGTACGGCGCAGCCGGAGCCACCGATTGCCACCTTGCGCAGTATGCGATTGTGACCATGCCGGACTCGTCGCACATGGAAAGCCGCCGGATGGTTGAGATTCACGCGCGCCTGTGCCACAAGGTGATCTTCGTGCCGGACCTGCAGGGCACCTGCTGCTTGGATATCCAGGCGAGGGAGGTAGGCGGAGAGATTGGCATCGAGGTGAAGCAGCGTAAGTCGAGGATTCACGAGAATGTTCTGAAGCGCGCCTTCGACGTTGCATTCAGCCTGACGCTGATCCTGCTGCTGGGCCCGCTCTGGATCGTCCTCGCGTTCATCATTCGGCAGAACTCACCGGGCAGTGTCCTGTTTGCCCACAGCCGGTTTGGACGTGGCGGGAATACCTTCCGGGCACTTAAGTTCAGAACCATGCAGCCTAACTCCGATAAGATTCTTGCCGATCATCTTGCTGCCAGCGAGGCGCATATGCAGGAGTGGGTCGAGACCCAGAAGCTAAAAGCGGATCCGCGGCTTACTTCGATCGGCAGCTTCTTGCGCCGGTACAGCATCGATGAGCTGCCGCAGCTGTTCAACGTGCTGCGCGGCGAGATGAGCATTGTGGGTCCGCGTCCTATCGTGCACAGCGAGATCAAGCGCTATGGCGAAGCCTTCGATCTTTATAAGTCGGTAACTCCTGGACTTACTGGTTTGTGGCAGGTCTCCGGCAGGAATAACACGAGCTATCCGCAGCGTGTGGCGTTTGACGAATATTACGTTCGTAACTGGTCGATCTGGATGGACATGTACATCCTGACAAAAACGTTTCGTGCTGTCTTTGGCAGCGAGGGAGCATACTAGCACCAGAATTCCGGCCTTTCGGCTCGACTCTTCTTTACACTTGCAGCACCTCATAACGATAATGGGTCAGTCTCCCTTGGAGGAAACGTGAACACGTATTCACAGGTCACATACATAACAAATAGAGCTGCTGCAGCAGCCATCTCCGACGAAATCGATCTGCTCCGCGAGCGATGCGGTCAGAAGGAAGACCTCAGCACGGATCTTCATCATCTCTTTTCCATGCATAACCCCAAGCTGCGAAGCCCGATGATCGTGCTCTTTCGCGAGGGCGGGGAGCTCCAGGCCGCGGTCTTCTTCTTTCAAAGGCGGCTTGCCGGAGTCGGTACGGGTTTCTTCCGGGTGGGTGACCAGACCGGCGACGGGAGCGTTGTCGCCATGCCGGGAGACCGGGAACGGGCTCTGCGTACGGCGACCGATCTCCTGCTGAAGAAGGTCGGGGTGCACACCATCGCAGGCGCGCTCAGCGAGTCGACCGGCGACCAGCTTTGGCCTGCGCACAAGGGCCGTGTGCATACCCGCATGAGTGTGAGAACGGTGCAGCGGCGCATGCCCCTGCAGGCCAGCTATGAGAAGACCCTGGCCCAGCTGAGCGGCACGATGCGCAAGAAGGTTCGTGCCGCGCGCCGGAAGGCGGAAGAGCGGTACCAGCTGGAGGTGGTGCCGAACCTTACGATCGAGGCGGCTGAGCAGGCCTTCGTCTCGCTCGCGAGCAAGGCTCTCCCGCATCGCAGCCAGACCGAGATTGATGAGCGGATAGCGTTCATGCGCAAGTACCCGGGCGCCTTCTGTGCGGGCCTGCGGAACAGCAACGGCGACTGGATGGCCCTGGCGAGTGGCTGGCGCACGGCCGGCTCGACGTATGTCTCCTGGCAGATCCACAACGAGGAGTACAAGAATATGTCGCTGAACTATATCTTCAGCAGCTATCTTCTTGAGCAGGAGTCGAACGCGCAGCAGCAGGAGCTGGTTTGGGTCGGCGGGACCAACGCCCGCTGGCAGGCCAACTGTAAGACGGAGACCTGTCTCTACATCCTGCGCTACCGGCAGGGAGTTCGTTCACAGATGCTGAAGCTTGCAGCCAACTTCATCCTGGTCGACAGCGCTTACCACATCTGCGAAGAGCCGACCCGTCCACCGGACGAGGGGCCGGGCGCGGATCCGAGTGCCCACTGGAAGACGCAGCCGTCGGTTGTGACGGTGCGGAAGGTCCCCTCGGCGGGCGCTTCTAAACTCGGGAAGTTCCGTGCGTCTTTCCGGAGCCGGCTGGCGCCCGCGTCAGAGACCCCTGTGCCGGAACAGCGGGACAGGCAGTCTGCCGCCATGGCGAACCAGACACACCTTGCAGCAGAGACGTCGCCGGTCGGCCATGCCTGATCCTGCAGTCGCCTGATCCTGCAGAGCCCGATCCTGCGGAGCGTGATCAGCCCG
>CAXTUS010000012.1:29614-37005 GCA_964247475.1 uncultured Acidobacteriaceae bacterium
CGCCACCCCGCGCTGCAGACTTCTCAGGGAACCGCCACCCCTCGCTGCAGAAGGCTCAGGACTAGACCGTATCGAGGAGCTCGGACAGCGTCATCTTCATGCCAATGGCGACGATCTCCAGCGTGTGGAGCGAGATCGACCGGTTTCCACGTTCCACGTCGCTGATAAAGCTGCGGTCGATGCCGAAGCTTTCAGCCATCCGCTGCTGGGTAAGATTATGTTCCTGTCTCAGCACCTTGAGCCGCTTGCCGAAGCGTTCGCTGACGTGCGGGGTTTGCACTGGTTTGCTGGCAATGCCTGCGGGCGCGGAGGTTGAGGATGATGGCCGGATGAGCACGGGTTTTGACTCCTTCTTAGAGATGGAACAGCAGGCGCCGGGGGATGCCGCTCTGTCTCAACCGGAGCTCTTCGCGTTGGGCACGGGAGGTCCTGCGGGAGATGTGCCACAACCTATTGTAAGAACACTACATCTGTGGCCGGGTCGTGGCATGTTGAAAATCTCCCGATTTGGGAAACGTTGGTTTGCACCGAAGGTCTTCTTCCCGGTCACCTCAAGGTTATCGGCCTTCCGGGGCGGCCGCCGATCCCACGGTCGGGTCAGCCCAGCCAGTGAAGGATCTGCCCGAGGGTGCATGGCTCCTTCGATTGCGCGCCGTGCGCCATGCCCGGGCCGAAGGCAAACGCTTGGTGGCCGCCTTCGACACAGACCACGAAGCGGTTCGTCTCGGCGCCCGGCAGCCGCTGCAGGTTGATCCAGGTATAAAAAGCCCCCATATCGGCGTCGATGAGCGAGCCGCGCGGATCAAGCGCTTCGGGGCGGTTCGAGGCAAGCAGCAGGTCGTCCATCGGGCGCTCCTGCTGGCGCAGGCCGTAGCGCACCAGCAGGGTGTCGGGGCGGGCGCGCCTGAGCCGCTCACGCGCGGTCCACTGCACGAAGGTGGTGCTGAAGATCTGGGTTCCCGAGCCCTCGGTCAGCACCTCAAGTTGGAATCGTTCGAGCACAGGATCGGCCTGGCCGGGCGCGCCGGTTGGCCGTGCGAAGTCCGCGGGCTTCATCTCCGCGAGCATGCTGCGCAGGTCTTCGGGACCGACCGTGCCCGAGATCCGTGCCGTGTGTACCTTCGCGAGCAGCGCCTGGCGCAGCGGCAGCAGGGCCTGGTAGGAGACGGTTGCGAGTTCGGCGCGATGATCAAACGGGGGAAGCGGGGCGCCACCCTCCACGTACCAGTGCCGGTAGGGGCCGGGGTGCTGCTTTGCACGTTCGAGCACGGCGTTGAACGCGTGGTTGAGCGCGTCCGCGGTATCGACCTGCGCGAAGGTGGTGCCGTGGGGCCGCAGTCTTTCGAGCAGGTGGAGACGGGGGGCCGGGAGGCCGGCGGCAAAGGCGCCGGCCCCGAGCAGGACCAGGCAGAGCCTTGGCAGGGGACTCTCGACCGCCGGTGACGCGGCGAGGCTGCCGTAGGCCTGGGCCGCGTTACGGAAGGCGTCCATGGCGTGCACGGTCCACAGGTAGGCGGTCAGCCGCTCGATGAAGTGCTCCGGCTCTGCGGCCCAGGGGGATTGGAGCAGTTCGGGTGAGAGCGGCAGAGCGCCGAATTGATTGAGCGCGGCCTCTAGCCTGGCGTCGCGAGTGCCGGACAGCAGCTTCAGCTGCGCGTCGAGCTCGGCTCTTTCGGCAGGGAACTGCCAGTCGTAGGCGCTTGCCTGGCGCAGCAGCAGGGCGACGAAGATCAGCGGCAGGCTGCGGAGCGTGCTGAGATGGGCTTCGACCAGGTGTCTGCCGAGCGGAGGATAGCGGGCAAGATCCCCGGGCGAAAGTGTGCTCGCGACCTGCATCAGCCGAGCTCCGTAAGCAGGTGGCCGGAGGAGAAGCGGGCGTTTGCGCCCAGGATCCTGGCAAGCGTGGGGACGAGATCGACTGATTCGACCGGGCGATCGACCGTGACGTTCTCGCGGATGCCGGGCCCGAGCGCCATCAGCCACGTGGTGCGCGAAAGCGCGTCGCCGGTGCGGTGATGCTGAAAGCCGTTGCCGCCGGGCTCGGTGTCGCCGTCGCGGCCGAAGTCCGGCAGGATGAAGAGATTGGTACGCCCCTTGTATTCGGGGTTGGCCTGGAGGGTGCGCCAGATGTCGGCGCAGATGCGGTCTGAGCGCGTGATGGCGTCGGTGTAGATCTAGAAGGAACCCGAATCATAAATAAAAATGTCGTGCAGCGTGATCCAGAGGAGGCTCGGCGCGAGCGTCGCGATGACGTGCTGCGCGATAAAGAGCGACAGCTCGTCCGGGCTGCCGACGCTGCGTGCGTGGGCGAGGAAGTCGGCCACTGAGAGCTTCATCATCGCGGCGAGCTCGTGGAGCGAGTCTTCGCGTCGCTCGCTGAGCGGAACCTGCACGGGAGACTCGTAGTTGTCGCGCAGCAGCCGGTCGAAGTCCGATTCACCCCTGGCCGAGAGGCTGCTGAGCATCTGCTTGGGCAGCACGACGGTGGCGCCGAGGCCTTTGCCATAGAGCGCATGATCGCTCTCCCCGATGCGGTTGAAGCCGTTGCTGGGCGCGATCACCCAGGCGTCCGAGGCGGGTCGTCCGCGGTCACGGCGGAAGTACTCGAACAGGGTGGGATTGTGAGGGGAAACGGGCGCGAAGTTGTTGAACGTCTCGTAGGCGCCGGTGGCGAGGCTTGCGGTGGCGACGTAGTGGCCGAGGATGCCGCGGTTGACGACCTGGGTGTAGAAGGTGGCCTGGGGGATCAGTTCGTTGAGCAGCTTCGGGATGTACTGCTGGCCTTCGGGTGCAAAGGTCTCTTCATCGCGCGCGCCCCCGCCGAAGGTGACGACCACCACCTTGGGCGCGGGTGGCAGCGCGAGCGCACGCAGCGGACTGAGGCTGAAGAGTGCGCTGGCTGCGCCCGTGCCGGAGACTGCCTTGAGGAAGCGCCGGCGGTTGAGCGAGCGCTCGAAGGCGATGCTGCGAAGCTGGTTGTTCCAACGGATGCCACTCATAGCGTTCCCTCGCACTCTAACACCTGGCGCGCTGCGCTGGACCGGGGGGGCGACGGCAAGCGCATCCTGACGCCGGATGGCCGGCGGCCGCCATCTCGTAGGGTGGAGGCGCCTGCACGGAGGCCGCCGGGGTTTGCCCACGGTCTTCCGCTGCGCCAGCACTTCCATCCTGCGAGGTGGCCGCTGCCCGCGATCCGGGCGCATCTGCTGTTGCCTGCCGGAGCGGCGGCGCGGGGTTATAATTGGGCGTAACGCGGGAGTAGCTCAATGGTAGAGTAGCGGCTTCCCAAGCCGTTGGTTGCGGGTTCGATCCCCGTCTCCCGCTCTAGATCTGTGTGGGGAAGTTTTTCTGGAAGCCGCGGGCCTGATGGTTGTGGCGGGCCTGATCGTTGTGTCGGGCCTGATGGCTGCCGCGGCCCTGATCGTTGCGGCGGGCCTGATCGTTCCAGATGAGTTGCAAAGGAATGCCCTGACCTCGCTGGAGTGCGGTCAGGGCATTTTGCTGCTTCGCATTCTGCTGCGTAGCCTTTTGCTGCTCAAGGCTTGGCTTGGCTAGGCTAGCGGGCGGCGGTGGTGACAGGCTTCGTGCCCTGGGTGTGGTTCTCGAGCGCCTCCGCCTGGGGCATGTAGCCGAGCGCCTTCTGGATTTGCGGATCCCACTGGGCACGTACCTTTGAGCCTTCCAGCTGGCCGAACTGCGAGGTGAACAGATCGCTCTTGATCGTCTCCTTGATCCAGTCGAGGTTGGCCGCGATGTCCTGGTCGGAGACGTCGATCTTCTTGTCCTTCAGGTAAGTCTTGAACTGGGCCAGGACGTCGTCGGTCACGTTGAAGTCCTTGGTCACGGGATGGCCGGCCAGGTAGTGCTTCGAAAAGTTGAAGAAGGCGTAGTGCTGCAGCAGGGTCTCCTGCACGTGGTTCGACTTGATGGGGTCGATGTGCTCGTCGGGCGTGATGCCGCCGCCGCCGTAGACGGTGCGCCCCTCGTCGGTCAGCTTGACCTCGCGGTTCGAGTTGTCCTTGGGGTTCGAGGCGTCGCGGACATAGTAGTAGTCGTAGAGAGACATGTGGTCGTACGGGCGCTGGATGAGCCGGCCGGACGGGGTGTAGTAGTGGAAGGTGGTGAGGGCGAGGCCGGTGTTCTGGCTGACGTTGAAGACGGTCTGCACGAGGCCCTTGCCGAAGGTGGTTTCGCCGACGATCAGCGCGCGGTCATGATCCTGAAGCGCGCCGGAGACGATCTCGGCTGCGGACGCGGTGTTGCGATTGACCAGCACGACGACGGGGTACTTCGGCCCCGACTCACCCGACTGCACCGCGTAGACCTGGTCGCGATCGATGCGTCCGTGCTGCGAAACCACGACCTGGCCCTTTTGCAGGAACTTGCTCGACATATCGACGGCCTGGTTGAGCAGGCCGCCCGGGTTGCCGCGCAGGTCGATGACCAGCCCCTTCAAAGGACCCTGGCTGCGGAAGCGGTCGAGCGCGTCGCCGACCTCCTTGGCGGTGGTCTCCTGGAAGTTGGTGACGTGCATGTAGCCGACGCCGGGCTTGATCTCGAAGGCGAGGTCGACCGAGGGACGCGGGATCTCGTCGCGCGTGAGATCGAAGGTGATGGGCTTGGCGGAGCCTTCGCGCGCCATGATGACGGCGACGTGGGTGCCGCGGGGTCCCTTGAGCATCGAGGCGACGGCGGCGGAGTCCATGCCGTCGACCGACTTGCCGTCGACCGAGATGATCTGGTCGCCGGGCTTGATGCCGGCGCGGAAGGCGGGCGTGCCTTCGGCGGGGTAGAGGATGAAGATCTTGACGACGCCATCAACCAGCTGCGGCTGGATGGTCATGCCGACGCCGTAGTAGCGGCCGTGCTGGTCCTCGCGCATCTGCGCGTAGGCCTTGGGATCGTAGAAGTTCGAGTGCGGATCGAGCACGTGCAGCATCCCGGGGATGGCACCGTCGTAGATGGCCTTGTCTGTCCGGTCGGTGTCCATCTTTTCGGCGTAGTTCTGTTCGACGACCGAGTAGACGGAGGTGAAGGACTTGAGCGAATCGCGCAGGGTGGACTCGTCGGTCGAGGACTGGGCTGCGACCTTCTGGCTGATGACCGAGCCGAGGATGCCGCAGGTGGCGAGGAAGGCGGCGACAGAAACAAGAGCGCGGCGAGAGCGTGGAGCCATGGGCAGAAGTTCCCTCAGGTGAATGGCGGTGCGCGGCGCGGTGGATGGCCGCGGCAAAGACGCCGCACTTTGTAGGACGGAGTATAGCAGGGTGCGGTTAGCCGGGGCCTGACCGGTTAGAATGGACGGACCGGTGACATGTCTCCTTCCGGGCCGTCCAATCGACTGTCCCGAAGCGGTTTGAGCGAGGGTGAGAGAGCGTTGAATTTGAGCGAGAAGAAGTTTGATCTGAGGGATGGGCTGCGGGGATTCTGGCTGCGGGGCTTTTGTCTGCGGGGTGCCCGGCTGCAGGAAAAGGGCGTGCGCTTCGCGCTTGCTGGCCCGGTGGCGCTGGCGGCCTGGACGAGCCCCCCGCCGAGCCTGCTGGCCCAGGGGCTCAAGGCGCCCCGGTATTCGGGGGCCGTCGACGCGCCGGTGCAATCGGTGAACCTGCCCGCGTTGCCGGCTGCCATCTCTCCCCATGGCGTCGTGGTTGAGGATGTAGTGGCGCGGGTGAACGACCAGATCATCAGTCGTTCGGATGTGGAGCGCTCTGCGGCCCAGCTGCAGCAGGACGCGCAGCAGAACAAGCTTGGCACGGCCGAGCTTGCGATCGCGCAGCGCGACATGCTGCGCGACATGATCGACGAGCAGCTGCTGATCTCGAAGGCCAAGGAGCTTGGCTTGAACGCCGATGCCGATGTGATCCGGCAGCTGGACGAGATTCGCAAGAAGAACAACATGGATTCGCTCGATGACCTTGAAAAGGCCGCGCGGGCGCAGGGCGTCAACTTTGAAGATTTCAAGGCGCAGATCCGGAACCAGATCCTGAAGCAGGAGGTGGTCCGCGACGAGGTGGGCCGCAAGCTGCAGCTGTCTGAGACCGAGGAGAAGAAGTACTACGACGAGCACCTGAAGGACTTCCAGCAGCCCGAACAGATTCGCCTGAGCGAGATCCTGGTGCCGCTGCCTGAGACGGCCACGCCCGAGCAGATCGCGCAGGCCGAAGCCAAGGCCAACGACATCAGGGCCAAGATCGCGGCGGGGCAGGATTTTGCCGAGCTCGCCAAGCAGTACTCCGGCGGGTCGACGGCTGCAAAGGGGGGCGAGCTTGGCCTCTACAAGAGGAACAGCGGGCTGCTTGCCCAGGTGCTCGAAGACCAGACCTTTCCGCTCAAGGTCGGCGATTCAACCCAGCCGATCCGCACCCGTCAGGGCTTTGTCATCCTGAAGGTGATCGAGCATGACCAGGCGGGTCCGACGCCGATGAAGGACGTCGAGCCGCAGATCCAGGAGGCTGTTTACATGGCGCAGATGCAGCCCGCGCTGCGCGCCTACCTGACCAAGCTGCGGGGTGACAGCTATGTGGAGCTCGCGCCGGGCTTCGTTGATTCGGGGTCGAACGGCACGGAATCGAAGCTGCTCTATACCGCTTATGCTCCGCCCGCGGTGAAGAAGAAGAAGGCCAAATCGAAGGCGCGCTTTGAACGCGGGCGCTACCAGCCGGTCGCCGCTCAGAAGAAGGAAGTCGTCTCCTCTCCGGATACGACCGGAGGCCGTACGATCACAGGTCCGGACGCCAAGCCGGCTATCGAGGCGAGTGACACGCCGGCTCCCGGTGCCGCCGGTGCTGCCGGTGCTGCACCTGCAGCTGCCGGTGCGGGCGTCGATCCCGGCACGGGTCTGGCGGTGATTGGGCCCACCAAGCCGGTTTCAAAGAAGGAAGCGGCCAGGATCGCGTCCGGCAAGCCGCCCAGAAAGCAGAAGAAGGAGAAGATACGCTTCGGCCAGGCTCCTCGGCTTTCGATCCCTGCCGGGTCTGAAGATGAGTCAGCATCGACGGCTGCTCCTGCCGCTGCCGCCCCGGGGGCTGCGATGTCGTCGAATCCTGGCGCGTCCCCGGCCACCGCCGGCGCGGCTAACGCTGCCAACGATGCTGCCAATCCGCTCGAGCCTGCGGAGGCGCCGGTCAAGAAGACGCGCTTTGCCGCCACCGCCACCAAGGTGAAGGAGAAGAAGGTGGCGACGGTTTCGGCGAAGGCGCGCGAAAAGCAGTCCGCGGTGGCCACGCCGGCTTCGACCGTGGAGCAGGCCGATACCAAGCAGCAGACCGCGCCCCTGGGGCTGTCGGGCGACACGACCAAGAAGCCGAAGAAGCCGAAGAAGGTAAAGGGTGCACCGAAGGAGCGTTTGGCTGACAAGGCCCCGGCGCCAAAGGCCCAGCCGCCTGCGGAGA
>CAXTUS010000012.1:37015-52516 GCA_964247475.1 uncultured Acidobacteriaceae bacterium
CCCTCCCAAGCCCACCCACCCGCAGAATGCCCCCAACTCGGCGATCCCCCGCCCGGTTCAGAACCAGCCTCCCACGACGCTGCCGCCGGTGACCCAGCCGCCGCCGGGCAGCCCGCAGCAGGGCCAGCCCGTGCCCCCGCAGCTCTAACGCCCTGGTTCCAGCAAAGGGTGGGACGGCGATGACTCCACGGAGGGGTCGCCGCCCACCCCTCCCGGGTAGGGGGTCGAAACTTGCGGTTGCCCGCCGAACCTCTAACATGAAGGAACATGAAAGACTTTTACGTCTCCGACGCGCCGCGCTTTGACAACGCTGTGGTGACCAGCTTCTTCTGCTTATCGAGCGTGAACCTGCGCGACAAGAAGATGGGGGGCGGCCAGTACCTTGCACTTGCCCTGACCGACAAGACCGGCACGCTTGAAGCGCGCATGTGGGACGAGGCCGCCGAAGCCTTCTCGGGCTTCAGCGAAGGCTGCTACGTGAAGGTGCAGGGCACGGTCACCAAGTACCAGGGCAAGTGGCAGATCACGCTTTCGAAGATGCGCACGGCTGCCGAGTCCGAGGTCGACACGGCCGACTTCCAGCCGGTTTCCGCCTTTCCGGTGGAGCAGATGGAGGGTGAACTCCGCGCGATCGTTGAAGGCTTCACGGACCCTTACCTCAAGGCCCTGGTCTTCGCCTTCCTGGACGATCCTGAGATTGGTCCGGCCTTCCGCCTGGCACCTGCGGCCAAGCTGCTCCATCATGCCTGGATCTCGGGGCTGCTCGAGCATGTGCTGTCGCTGGTCAAGGTGCTGCTTGCGGTGATGCCGTTCTATCCCGAGGTGAACCAGGACCTGCTGCTGACGGGCGCGATCCTGCACGACATCGGCAAGGTGAGGGAACTGGCCTGGAAGAACAACTTCAGCTACACGCTTGAAGGCCAGATGATCGGCCACATTTCGATCGCGCAGGGCATGCTGCGCGAGAAGATCGCTTTGCTGCCCGGCTTTCCGGACAAGCTGCGCATCCTGGTCGAGCACATGATGCTGTCGCACCATGGCAAGCTGGAGTTTGGCTCGCCCAAGCTGCCGATGACGCCCGAGGCCATGCTGCTGAGTGCTGTTGACGACCTCGAGGCGAAGTTTTCGGCCATGCGGCGGGAGTTTGCCGCCGCAGTCTCCGCGGGCAAGAAGCCAGGCGAGCCGACCGACTGGGTGCGCAGCATGGACCGCAACCTGTTCAACTCCGCGCGTTGGCTGGCCGAGGGGGAGTAGAGCTTGAAACGGGCGCCGAACTGACGCCAGGCGGGCGCCCAAACTGACGCCGGACGGGCTGCAGTTTGCGCCGTGTTGGACGCTTCGCGCGGGTCATGCGCGTGGCCGTCGGTCGCCCATTTACAATCGATGTTTGGGGCTGGTCCGTCTGCGGCACCCACGAAAGAGCAACGAATTTGCTGAGGTTTTCAACCGCGGGTGAAAGTCATGGAGAGGCGCTTGTTGCGCTGGTAAGCGGGCTCCCGGCCGGGATCCCGGTTGACCAGGCAGCGCTTGACCGCGAGCTCTGGCGCAGGCAGCAGGGCTACGGGCGCGGCGGCCGCATGCGCATCGAGCGCGACACTGCCCATATCCTGAGCGGGGTGCGCCACGGCAGGACGATCGGGTCGCCGGTGGCGATGACACTAGCCAACAACGACTGGAAGAACTGGGAAGAGATTCTGCCGGTGGGCGAAGGCGAGGCCGAGAAACACAAGGCGGTGAGATCGCCACGGCCCGGGCATGCTGATCTTGCGGGTTCGCTCAAGTACGACTTTCCGGATGCGCGCTACGTTCTGGAACGCGCGAGCGCACGGGAAAGCGCGGCCCGGGTCGCATGCGGGGCCCTTGCGAAGATGCTGCTGGCGGAGTTCGGCATCGGCGTCGGCAGCCACGTCGTCCGCGTGGGCGAGGTGGAGCTTACGCGCGATGCGCAGTGGGACGAGGTCGCCGGTGCCAATGCGCGCGAAGAGATCCTGCTGAACTGCGTGGATGCCGAGACCGAGGCCAGGATGAAGGCGGAGGTGGACAAGGCTCTGCGTACCGGGGACACCATCGGGGGCGTCTTCGAGGTGGTGGTGCACGGCCTGCCGCCGGGGGTCGGGACCCATGTGAACTGGGACGAACGGCTGGATGGACTGCTTGCCCAGGCGGTGATGAGCCTGCAGGCGGTGAAGGCGGTTGAGCTTGGCCGCGGGGTGACGGCGGCGGCGGCTCCTGGTTCGAAGGTGCATGACGAGATTGGCCATGAGGGTACGGGATTTACGAAGTTTTCCCGCGCGTCGAATAATGCCGGAGGCGTTGAAGGCGGCATCTCAAATGGAGAAGACGTTGTAGTTCGCGGGTATCTGAAACCGATCTCGACGTTGCGCCGGCCGCTGGGCAGTGTCAGCTTCGAGACCCGCGAGCCGGTAAAGGCCGCCTATGAACGCAGCGACGTGTGCGTGGTGCCGGCGGCGGGCGTGGCTGCGGAGGCGATGGTCGCGCTGACCGTCGCGCGGCTGATGATCGACAAGTTCGGCGGCGATTCACTGGGCGAGATGAAGCGCAACTTCGAGGGCTACGCGGCACAGATCAGCAGGTTCTAGCGTTCGGGCGTTTGCCGGGAGCAGGCAGCCGGAGGCGGTTTCAGGAGAAGCAGTTTTGCCAACGAAGACAGCAGTCAAGAAGGCCGGTAAAAAGTTTACCGGCAAGATCCATGAAGTGGTGAAGTGGCCCGCGCCTGTGCTGGCGAAGCGTGGCGAGCCGGTCACGTCGTTCGACGATGAGCTGAAGACGCTGGTCGATGAGATGTTCGAGAGCATGTACGCCGCGCAGGGCATCGGCCTGGCAGCGCCGCAGATTGCGCTGTCAAAACGCATCGCGGTGATCGATGTGAGCTTCGGCAAGAACGAGAAGGACAGGATTGCGCTGATCAATCCCGAGATCATCGAGGCGCATGGGAAACAGGTGGAGGAGGAAGGCTGTCTCAGCCTGCCTGAGATCCGCGAAAAGGTGGTTCGCGCCGAGCGCGTGAAGGTGAAGGCACAGGACGTGGCCGGCAACTGGATCGAGGTCGAGGGCGATGAACTGCTGGCGCGCGCGCTGCAGCATGAGATCGACCATCTCGACGGCATCCTGTTCATCGATCGTGTCAGCCGTTTGAAGCGTGAGCTTGTGCTGCGAAAGATTCGCAAGCTGCAGAAGAACGGCGAATGGTAGGCGCTTGCTGATCGCTCTCGAGCTCCCATCGGCTTTGACACGGGCGTAGGCGGCCGCTCGACGTCGGCACCCTGCCTCGCAGGTCCAGCTTCAAGATGTGAAGAACCACCGGGTAACACGATGAGACTTGCTTTCTGCGGCACCCCACAGTTCGCTGTACCGGTCCTCGAGGCGGTCCTTGCCGCGGGGCACGAGGTTGCGCTCGTGGTGACGCAGCCGGACCGCGCCGCCGGCCGCGGCATGCAGGTGCAGGCTGGTGCGGTGAAGCAGGCTGCCCTCAGGCATGGTCTCCCCGTGATCCAGCCGGAGAAGATCAGGAAGAACGAAGATCTGCGCGTGCAGCTGGAAGCGATTGCGCCGGATGCCATCCTGGTGGTCGCGTATGGCCGCATCATCCCGGACTGGATGCTTGCGCTGCCGCGCCACGGCTGCATCAATCTGCATGGGTCTTTGCTGCCGAAGCTCCGCGGCGCGGCGCCGATTCAGTGGGCAATTGCCCACGGGGAGGCGCACACCGGCGTGACCACCATGCAGCTTGAGGCCGGCCTCGATACCGGCCCGATGCTGCTTGCGCAGATCGAGCCGATCGCCCCGGACGAGACTGCCGAAGACCTGTTTGAGAGCCTTTCCCTGATCGGCGCGGAGCTGATGGTCAAGACGCTCTCCGGGCTCGCAGACGGCAGTGTTGTCCCGATTCCCCAGAACCACGCCGAGGCCACGCTTGCGCCGCTTCTGACCCGTGAGGATGGCCTTATCGACTGCGCCCGCAGCGCCACCGACGTCTTCAATCGCTGGCGCGGCTTCCAGCCCTGGCCCGGCGCGTGGACCACGCTGCGAGGCAGGAAGCTGATCGTGAACCGGATGGCGAGGGCGGAGGGGCAGGGAACCGCGGGTGCGCTCGAGATCGAAGACCAGCGGCTCTTTCTTGGCTGCGACCAATCGCGCGTCGAGCTGCTCGAGGTGCAGATGGAGGGCAAGAAGCGGATGCCCGCGGCCGAGTTTCTGCGCGGCTTTCAGATCCGGCACGGGGAAAGAGTGGGCGCATGAAAAAGCCTTTGAAGCCGGTCGCCCACGATCCCGTGGGCAAGGTGCTCGCGGCGGGTGGCCGGGTGCCCAAGAAGTTCATCAAGGCGCGTCCGGCGAGTGCGGGGCCGACGCTCGGCGCGAAAGAAGCCCTGATCAAGATCACGCCTGCCCGGCGCGTGGCGTTTGAGATCCTGACCCTGGTCGGAGCGGGCAAAGGACACTCAGACGAGCTGCTCCATGGCGTCCGCATGAATGGTCTTCTGGAGGCTGACCGGCACCTTGCCACTGCCCTGGTGATGGGCGTCCTGCGCTGGCAGATTGCGCTCGACGCGCGCGTCCGCGCCCTGCTCGAGCGGCCGGACCAGCGCATCGCCGAGCCGGTGGTGATCGCACTCCGCATGGGCGCCTTTCAGCTCCTGCACATGGACCGGATCCCGGCCCATGCTGCGCTTTCGGAGTCGGTCGAGATGTGCCGCGCGGCCGGGCAGCCACACGCCACGGGCATGGTGAATGCGATCCTGCGCAGGATTGCCACGGCCAAGCAGCCGGGCGAACCGATCTTTGAAGCGACCGCAGCGGTTGCCGAGCGGCTTGGGCATCCGGAGTGGCTTGCCGCGCGCTGGGTGGCGCAGTACGGGCGCGCCAGCGCTCTGAAGATGATGGAAGCCGATCAGCAGGAGCCTGACCGCGGCGGCTTGTTCACGGCTGCCGGCGAGGCTTCACAGGAGCCCCTGCTCCCCGAGATCGACGATGGCTCACGGCTGGTCGCCGAACTGGCTGCCGCCGCCCTGCCCCAGGTCGCGGGGCGCGCGGCAAGGATCTGGGACTGCTGCGCCGCGCCAGGGGGCAAGACGCTGATGCTGGCGGCCCGCATGCCGGGCGCCGACCTGCTTGCCACCGACGTGAGCGCCAGACGCATGGCCTCGATGCAGGCGCGGCTGCGCCGCGTCCCCGATGCCGCGAAGGTACAGACCGCGGTGGTGGATGCGACGAAGCTGCCTGAGAACGCCGGTGAGTTCGACCTGATCCTGTGCGATGTGCCCTGCAGCGGAACCGGAACGCTCCGCCGCAATCCCGAGATCCGGCTGCGCCTGGGCGAAGAAGAGCTGGCGCGCCAGGCCGCACGCCAGCGGATGATCCTCGCTGCCGCCCTGAAGCGCCTGGCCCCGGGAGGGCGCCTGGTCTACTCGACCTGCTCGCTTGAGCCGGAGGAGAACGAGGCTGTGGTGCTGTCAGTCCCGGGTGCTTGCCGGGTCTCGCCTGGCGACCTGGTTGCGCGCATTCCGGGCCTTGCCCCGGTCCCGCCCATGATTCGCGATGGCGCGCTGCGCACGCTGCCGGGGGTTCATCCGTGTGATGGCTTCTACGCGGTCGTGCTCGAACGCGCTGAGTAGCCCGGCGGCTACTCGGCGAGCACCACGTGGATTGCATCCGCGCGTGACACGCGGCGGCCGGGCTGCGGACTTTGGCTCGTGATGACGGCGCTCGAACGCGAGACCGCAGGCCGCGGGGCCGATGTGGCAGGGATCCCGGCATCCTGGGCGGGCAGGATGGAGGCGGTGGGCGCACCCGTCATGGTGGGCGAGGTGGGGGCTGAGATCACCGGCTCCGGCTCCGGCGCTACGGGCACGGAAAGATGAAGGCCGACGGCGCCGAGCCGCGCCTGGGCCGCACCGAAGGTCATCCCGACGATCGACGGCATCACGTACCCGATCGCCGCCGGCGTGTTCTCCACGTCCGCGATGAGCAGGCCTACGCGCGGCCCGTCGATGCCCGAGACGTTCGGCGGCGGCGATTGCGCGAGCACGATGCCGGCCGGCCCGGGACCGGGGATGTGCGCCACGGTGCCAAGCTCCAGCTGCAGTCTGCGCAGCATTAGGCTGGCCGGCTGTTCATTCTGCCCGGTGACGTCCGGCACCGGCACCTGCTGCGATCCGAGCGACTCGGTGACCCGGATCTGCCAGCCGCGTCGCACCCTCGACCCGGGCAACGGTGACTGCGACAGCACGTGGTTCGGGGGCACGGTGGCGGAGTAGAAGCGGTTTTCGACGGACAGGTTCAAGCCAAGCTTCCTGGCGGCTTCGGCTGCTTCCGTGTCGGACAGGTTGGCGAGCGCGGGTACCCCGACCTCGCGTCCGTGGATGGCTAGGCGCATGGCCCCGAACGCTCCCAGCATGAAGACCAGCACCATCGCTGCGGCGCCGAGGCTGCGCAGCACGAGGTGCTTGACGGTTCGCCAGAAGCCGCGTTGGTTTTCCTGGTACGGTGCCATTTCCTTGATTCTAAGGGAAGCTGCCGGGGCCGGTTCGTCCCCCACGGGGGATAGCGGCCACTTCGTGGAGTTGGCCCTCGCGTGCGGCCAGCGTTTCAAGCGCATTCCACGTCCGGGTGATTCCCTGCGACGGGCTGGCTGGCTATGCTGCACCCATGCTGATCGAGTCTCCGCCAACCTCTCTGTCCGCCCCGAGTTTTGCCCTGCCGCCGGAGGTGCTGCTGCAGGCGAGCAAGCATGCGCGCGCGCTGGAGCTGCAGCAGAGCATGGCTCGACTCGAGGTGCTGAAGCATCCGGCGCCAGCGGCCGCGAACCAGATCTCGCACTGGTAAGGAGCAGGCGTCGCTTCAGGAAATTGGCGTTCGCCGGCCCCGCGTACGATGCCGCCCGCGTCGTCTTGACGCCGCCCGAGCGCATCTTCTATCCATCGTCTACGCAGGCGTCGGAGTGCGGCTCAGGTTCAACCCCTGGTCTCGCATGAGCCGGGGCTGAACCGTGCAGGCGTGGGCCAACAAAGGCGCTCCGGACCTGTATAGCCGGCTACCGCCGCGGGTCAGGATGCGCTTTGCGCAGGCGGAGGCAGCGTGGGGTAGGTGATGCCGAAGCTGGCCGAGTAGTCGATCATCGCCTGCATGTCGTCGGGCAGGGTGAAGCGCGACAGGCCTTCGAGGAAGCTGTCGAACTTACTTCCACCGCAGGTGAACTGGATGGTTCCTGGCGTCTCCCCGCAGTTACGGAAGCAGTGAACCATGCCGCGAGGCGCGTAAAGGACGCCTTCCGGCGGGATCCTTGTCCAGTGCTCTCCGTCGAAGATCTCGAAGACGCCGGATACGGTCGAGAAGACCTCATCTTCATGCTGGTGGATGTGAGGAGGAACACCGCTGCCGGGCTTACAGGTCTGTCGGCCGATCGAGAAGCAGCCCCCTGTGCTCGCGCTTGTGACCAGCAGTTCTACAGGCTCGCCAAACACATTGAAGTTCCTCTGCATGATGGATCGTACCTTTCACGTGGCGGTGTTGAACGCAGGCTCTGCGCCTGGTTCCAGACGGAGCGCGCGCGCTCGCGCGCGCGGCGGGCCGGCTCCCGTGGGCCAAGGCGCTGAACTCGAAAGATAGTACGGGACGACCTGGAGGATTGTTCCTGTTATTCGCTTGAGGGAGCGCCCGGCGGAGGGTCTTCGAAACTGAGCTAGAGCTCTCTGCCGACCGTGGGCAGGAAGACGCCCAACGCATACGCCGTGCACCGCCTGCAGGTATGCGGCTGTTTGCCGCTGAAGGCGCTGACCGAAAGGCTGCGTACGTGCTCGTCTGTGCTGCGTTTCAGCAGGGTCCAGTCGTGCCTGCACGAGAGCAGCGGCAGCAGGCGTTCGTAGAGCCGCTCGACGGCCGCCTCGGGCGTGTCGTTGTGGATATGCTCGACGAGATGGAAGAAGGCCAGGGGGGAAAGGTCCGCGATCACAAAGCGGCGGCTGACATCGAAGCGGATGCCCGCGTACTCAATCGTCGAGTGGAAGCCAAGCGCACGCTTTGAAAGCTGCGCGATGTCACCTGCAGCGCGCTCGAGGGCTTCTAACTGTTTGTTGAGATCGTTGTCCATACCTCAACAGACTAGCCGGAACCGCGGGGGATCAGCTACGCTCCTTCGCGGCTGCGGAGCACCTTCGTACTCTGCCCGCGTGACCTGTTGCAGGCAACCTATCGGCGATGGACATGGCGGTGAAGCCGGGGACGCTCTTCATCTCCCTTGTGCGGCCACAGCCGGTGCGGCATCAGGTAGGTGACTCCCAGGAAGCCCTGCCAGGCGGTCGAGCTGCGGGTGAGCCCGCGATCGAAGCCGGCATCGAGCACGATGTTCGGACGGAGGGTGTAGCCAAGCGCCCACAGGGTGCCGACCGCATGGTTGCGCGACGCGGTGCTGCCGTCGCGCCTTGACGTCACCAGCGGCTGGGTGAGATGCCACAGCTCTCCGGTCAGCTCGAGCTTATTGTCCAGCCTGCCGGCCAGCAGGTCGTGGGTGATCGAAAGGGTTTCGCCGGTCTGGGCGCGGCGTACCAGGGTCGCGGTCTGCTCATTCAGCAGGTAGTTGCTGTCGTAGTGAAAGTGCCCGAGATCTCCGCTGACGAGCAGCACCGCCGATCGTTCGAAGCTGCCGATGTCGAGGTCCGGCGCGCTGCCTGCGCGGACCCGCTCGAGGTATCCCAGTGCGACGGTCGGGCGTGCGCCTTGCTGCTGGATGAGCAGACCCTGGGCTCCGACGGTGAGATCACCCGGATCGATGGCGGACCCCTGCGCGTCGCCTGGGGCGGGGCTTGAGGTGACTGCCAGGGGCTGGCTTTGAAGCTCGACCATCAGCCGCGGATGAAGCGAAAGGCGCAGGCTCTGCACAAGGCTGAACTGCCGGTCGAGCGCAGCGGGTGAGCCGTTGGCCTGGTTGAAGCCCTGCTCGAACTGGAGATAGCCGACCGGCGGGATGTGTGCCGGGTTGGTGACGGTCGGGCGTGCGGGATTAGCCTCCGGCACCTGGGTAGTGTCGGCCTTCGAGGTGGACTGCGCGTTGTCGATCTGGACGCTGCTCTCGTGCTGCGCCGCCTGCCCGGCCGCGGTCGGCGGCTGCTGCTGGCTCTGCGCGCCTGAGGGCATGGCTCCGGCGAAGGCGCACGCACCCAGCAGCAGCAGGGTTGCAGGGAGGCCGCGGGCGTTGTCAGCCGCGCGGTTCACCCTGGCGGCGGGGCGCCGCGGCTGAAACTTCACCTTGCCGGCGGGGCGCCGCAGCTGAAACTTCACCTACTTCGCCAGGGGCAGCATGACCGTCTTGCCGCTGGCAGCGGACTGCCGCGCAGCGTCCAGGATCTCGGCAACGATGATGTTGTTCGCGAGCGAAGACAGGTCGGCTTTCTCCTCGATCTGACCCGAGATGACCGCCTCCATGTAGTGCAAAGGATCATCGTAGGGCGCGACCAGCGGCGCGCCCTTGCTTGCGGTGGCCGATGCCTGCCATTTCTGCCGCACCTCGATGCGGTCGGAGTCGATCGTCTTCGCGGTGCCGGTAGCCCCGTAAAGATCCATCTGCTTGACCGCGAAGGGCCAGTTCCAGGAGCCTTCGACGATCGCGGTGCTGTGCGGGTAGTTCAGGATGATCTCGGCATCGTCGGAGACCCTGGGGTAGAGCTCAGGCTGCAGCCGCTTGGTGATGGCGGTGACCGAGAGCGGCGTCTGGCCGTGCATCATCCAGGTCATCAGGTTCGGGCCGTAGCAGCCGAAGTCGGTGAGCGCGCCGTCGCCGTCCTGCGCGGGGTCGGTGAGCCAGGCGAGGAACTCCGGCTGGACGTGAATCTTGGCCGGCCCTTCGTGTCCATCGCGGAAGACGGCCTTGACCACGGGCCCAAGCGATCCCTTCTCGAGCAGGTGATAGGCCTCGGTGTTGCTGGTGTACCAGGCGGTTTCAAAGTCGACAAAGACGTGAATGTGGCCCTTGTCGGCTGCCTGCTTGATGGCGAGCGCGTCGGCGTAGGTGAAGGCCAGCGGTTTTTCCATCAGCACGTGGACGCCCAGGGCGGCACACTCTTCGACGATCCTGCGGTGTTGATCGGGCGCGGTAAAGACCAGTGCGGCCGCGGGATGGGTCTTGGCGACGAGCTCTGCGATGTTGTTGAAGCGCAGGCCGGGCGCCAGATGAAACTGCTGCGCGTACCGGTCGAAGAGCTTCTGGTCCGGCTCGACGATGCCGACAAGCTGCACATCGGGCCGCTTGAAGACGCCGCCTGCAGGGGTAAGGGCGCCCCCGCCGAGAAAGGAGCCGACGTGGCCATGCACCAGCCCGATGATGGCCACCTTCATGGGTGCGGAGGCGGGGGCCGTGGTCTGGCTCGGCCTGGGGGCCGGTCGCGGTGCAGCAAGCCCGCTGGTTGCGCAGCAGAGTGAGATCAGCGAAGCAGCGAAGAGCTTGAACATGGGGTCCCCTGGGTTTTGAGCCGTGGCATGCGCCCCTGCGACGGAGCGAAACCTGTGCTTCACCATCCTGCCGAAATCCCACTCATTCGGCAAGCCGGCGCCCCGGGGGAGGGGCGGCCATCTTCAAGGTTCGGTGGCAAACGGGTACCATGCTGTTGCGCCCCCGGTCGCTGAGCGCGGGGAGCAGGCAGGGAACGGGCAGGGAGCCGCGAATGCGTGTGCTGATCGTTGAGGATGAAAACCGGCTCGCCGAAAACATAGCCTACGCCCTGCGGGAAGGGCTCAGCTATGCGGTCGATATTGCGCCTGATGGCGAAGAGGGCCTGCTGCTTGGCAGCACGCGGCAGTACGATGTGATCCTGCTCGACCTGATGCTCCCGAAGGTCTCAGGCAAGGAGGTTGTGCGCCGGCTGCGGTCGAGTGGAAGCGTGACTCCCATCATGATCCTGACTGCGATCGATCTTACCGGCACTACCATCGAGCTGCTGAACGAGGGCGCCGATGACTACATGACCAAGCCGTTCGATCTGGGCGAGCTGCTAGCGCGGGTGCGTGCGCTGATCCGCCGCGGCAAGGGCGCCACGCAGTCGACCCTGCGGTTCGGGGTCATCGAGCTCAACACCGCGGAGCAGAGTGTGCTGAGTGCAGGGGACAAGGTCGATCTTTCGACCATGGAGTACCGGATCCTTGAGTACCTGATGCATCGGCCGAGGGTGGTGGTTTCGAAGCGTGAGCTGCTCGAGCACCTGTATGACTTCACCTGGGAGCATCACTCGAACGTGATCGAGGCGCATATCTCGAACCTGCGCAGGAAGCTGCGGCTGACCACGCGGGCGACCCTGCTTGAGACTCTGCGTGGCCGCGGCTACCGGCTTGCGCTGCAGGAGTCAGCTGCCGGACCGGAGATGGTCGAGGGGGCGGCCAGGTGAGGTCCTACTCGCTGACAAGGAGGCTGGTGGCGGCGGTGCTGCTGGTGGAGCTGTGTGCCGCGCTGGTCTTCGTTGCGGTAGCCGGCGGCTACGAGTGGTATGCGCAGTTTCGTGCCTTCGACGTGCTGCTGCACGGCCGCGCAGACACCTTGCTGGGCGCGGTGCAGGATGCCGAGGACAGCCAGGACAACGTGATGCTCGACGGCACGGAAAGCCTGCTGCCGGCAAACGACATCTACATGGTGATCGATGAGAGTGGACGCGTGCTCGGGGTGCGCAACTGGCCGCCGCAGACGAGCCAGAGGGTGCAAGACGCAGCCAGCGGAACGTCGCTGATGGTGAATTCGCAACGCTTCCGGGTCATTCGCGAGGCCGGTGTCCGCGTCGTTGATCCGGGCTCGGCCCATGGAGGCAAGGCGCGCCACGTCACCATCTTCTATGGCTCACCGGTGCACCCGGTGTGGGAGCGTGTGCGCAATGCGCTTGGCTTTTATGCGGCAACCAGCCTGGTCCTGCTGGTGCTCTCCGGATTGATCCTGGTGACGCTGGTGCGGCGCGGTCTTGAGCCGCTGCGGCAGCTCGCCGTCCAGGCCGCGGCGGTGAAGGTCGATGCGTGGTCGATCGGCGAGACCGGTGAGGCTACCAGGGTCCGGGAGCTTCGCCCGCTGGTCGAGGCGCTGAGCCTGGCGCTGAACGGTCTGGAACGCTCGTTCGCCGTGCAGCACCATGCGATGGCCTTGCAGGAGCGGTTTGTCGGCGACGCGGCGCATGAGCTGAAGACGGCGGTTGCCGTGCTTAAGTCGACACTGCAGCTGATGCAGATGAAGAGCCGCTCGGCGGACGAGTATGCGGCTGGTCTTGAACGCCTGGTGAGCGATTGCGAAAGGATCGAGGCGCTGGTGGCGAGCATGCTGACGCTTGCCTCGCTTGAAGCCGGGGCAGGGAGTGCAGAACAACCGGGTGTGGTCGATCTTGACGAGGCGCTGCGCGCGACTGCAGTTGACCTTCGGCCGGTGGCGGACAGAGCGGGTGTGCGGATCGTGATCGACGGCGGGCCTTGGGAGCCGATGAGGCAGCGCGTGCAGCCGCCTGCCGTGCATGCTGACCCGGAAAAGCTGCGTCTGCTGGTCAGCAACCTGGTCTACAACGCGATTCAGCACAGTGCGCCGGGCGGTGAAGTGCACCTGCGCGCTGAAGTCCGCCCGGGCGCTGCGTCGCATCTGCTGAGTGCCGTGGTGAGCGTTGAAGACGCGGGCGAGGGCATTCCGGCTGAGGCTCTGCCCCATGTGTTCGACCGCTTCTACCGTGCGGATGTGTCGAGGAGCCGGCACAGCGGAGGCACCGGGCTCGGCCTCGCGATCGCGAAGGCCATTGTCGAGAGGCTGGGCGGAGAGATCCGGCTCGACAGCGTCGCTGGCAGAGGAACGACCGCGGTGGTGGTGCTTCCAATGGAGGCTTCGGCAGAGATGCCCGCGCCCGCGCCGGTCTCTTAAGCCTGGCTTAAGTTCAGGTGTGGATACTGGGGAGGATCGCGACTGTATTCGATCTTCGGAGACTCTCTTTCTATGCGGAAGCAAGCGAACCTTTTCACGCGTGTGCTCCCTGTGGCATGTGTCCTCGCTGCATGCGTTTTGACCGTGGGCATGCAGGCTTCGCGTGCTGCGGCACAGCAGCCTTACAAGATTCAGCAGCGCTGGACGATCGGCGGAGAGGGTGGCTGGGACTACCTGCTCGCCGACCCGCACACGAGTCGTATCTACCTCACGCATGGCACGCGCGTCGACGTCGTCGCTATGAAGACCGGCAAGGTGATCGGCGCGGTCACCGGCCTGGTTCGCTGCCACGGCGTTGTCATCGCGCCTGACGGCAGGCATGGCTTCATCAGCGACGGGGGCGCCTCGAAGGTAGTGATCTTTGACACGGCGGACTTCAAGACGGTGGGCAGCATCCCGGCGGGCACCAACCCCGATGGCATGACCTCCGAGCTGTCGACCAAGACGCTGTGGGCGTTCAATGGCACAAGCAAAGATGCGACTGTGATCGATATGGCGGCCGAGAAGCCGATCGGCACCATCGCGCTGCCGGGCAAGCCGGAGTTCCCGGTGAGCGACGAGCACGGAACTGTTTTCGTGAACATCGAGGACAAGAACGAGATCGTTCGCCTGGATGTGAAGTCGCAGAAGATCACCGCCACCTGGCCGCTTGCCGGCTGCGACTCCCCGTCGGGCCTTGCCTTTGACGCCGAGGGATACCGTCTGTTCTCGGTGTGCGATGGCAAGAAGATGGTCGTCACCGATGCGCACACGGGCAAGCTGCTCGCCTCGCCCGCCATTGGCGACGGGCCCGATGCCGCCGGCTATGATCCCAAGACCAGGCTTGCCTTTGCTTCAAACGGCGGCGGCACGCTGAGCGTCGTCGATGCCGGCAAGCCCGACTATCCCGTCATCCAGACGCTTGAGACCATGAAGGGCGCACGCACCATGTCGCTTGATGCGGCCGCCGATAAGGTCTACCTGGTCACAGCGAAGATGGGCCCCGCACCCGCGCCCACTGCCGCTGCACCGCGGCCCAGGCCCAGCATCGTTCCGGGCAGCTTCATGGTCCTGGTGGTGGGCCGTTGAAGCATTGATGAAGGCAAGGCCACAACTCGTTCTTGCCATGGTTGTGGCGCCCGCGCTTGCACTCTCCGCTGCGCAGGCGCCACCATCCGCGCCGACCCAGGTGCCCGCGGCACCGTCTGCGCCGTCCCAGGTGCCCGCGGCGCCCGGCTCACAGCCCGGTGGCCACGGCGCGCTTCAGCCGTTCACCCTCGACGAGGTGCTCACACGCGCACGGCAGAACGAGCCTGCCTTTGCAGCTGCGACCGCAGCCAGCAGGTCGGCTCAACTTGATCGTTCGATCGCGAAATCTGCCTTGCTGCCGTCGTTGGTGTATCACAACCAGTACCTCTTCACCCAGGCCAACGGGGCGTTGAACCAGGCCGGCTCGACCGGCACGCAGTCTTCGCCAAAGTTCATCGCGAACAACTCCGTGCACGAGTACTACAGCCAGGGCGTCGTCAATGAAACGCTCGGGGTGGCCCAGTTCAACGCAGTTGCACGTGCCGACGCGGCCGCGGCCATCGCGAGCGCGGAGCTTGAGATCAGCCGGCGCGGTCTGACCTCCGCCGTCCTCGGCCTCTTCTTCGGCGTCACCATTGCGCAGGGCAAAGTTGAGATCGAGCAGCGCTCGCTCGACGAAGCGCGGGACTTCCTGAAGCAGACCGAGCAGCGCGAGGTTGAGCGCGAGGCTGCCCACGCCGATGTCATCAAGGCGCAGCTTACCTTGCAGCAGAGGCAGCGCGATCTCGCCGACGCCACGCTGCAGACGCAAAGGGCCCACATCGATCTTGGGGTGCTCCTGTTCGCCGATCCCAGGTCTCCCTTCAGCGTCGTGCTGCCCATGCCCAAGCCTTTGCCGGCGCGGGAGGCGATCGAGCGCGCAGCCACCACCGGCAACCCGGAGCTGGCGAGCGCGCTGGCCAACCTGCGTGCGGCCAATCTCGACATCACCGGCGCGCGTGCCGCGTACCTGCCGGACCTTGCGCTCAACTACACCTACGGCATTGATGCTCCGCAGTTCGCTGCCAACGGTCCGCCCGGCGTGCGCAACCTGGGCTACTCCGCTTCGGTCGCACTCGACATCCCGGTGTGGGACTGGTTCGCCACTGAGCATCGCGTCAAGCAGGCGCAGATTCTGCGTGATTCGGCGAAGGTCGCGCTCAGCGCCACGCAGCGCAGGCTGATCGCCGATCTTGAAGAGAACTACGCCGAAGCGACGCTTGCCCACAGCCAGCTGGATTCGCTCGAGATCAGCCGCAGCACCGCACGCGAAAGCCTGCACCTGACGCGGCTTCGTTACAGTGCCGGGGAAGCAACCGTGCTTGAGGTGGTCGACGCGCAGAACTCGCTGACCGCCGCGGAGCTTGCCTTTGAAGATGGAACCATCCGCTATCAGCTTGCGCTCGCCAACCTGCAGATCCTTACGGGGGCTATCTAGCGTGACCCTGCCGTTCGACAACATGAATGCCTACCGGGTGGGCCGATTCTGCGCCATAAAGCGTCCGCCCTGG
>CAXTUS010000013.1:0-27079 GCA_964247475.1 uncultured Acidobacteriaceae bacterium
CCCCTGGCTCGCCTTCTGCCCCGCCCCCAAGACGACTATCCAGCGCAACCTCCTTGCAACAAGCGAGTCCAATCTTCAGCGGACTCCCCAGCTTTCAACCCAATCTTCAACCTGACGGAGGTCAGATAAACGCTTGATCAAAAAGGCAATCGAAATTACCCCTGGTATCGAACCGCTGTATGGCTCCCGTGACGAAAACCTCCGCCTTCTCGAAGACGGACTGAAGGTCCAGATCGATCTCCGCTCCGACGCCATCCACATCGGTGGCGAGGAAGAAGCCGTCGTTCGGACCGCCCAGGTCTTCGCCGACTTCGACGCGCTGCGCAAGACTGGCATTACGCTCCAGAACGGTGAGCTTCACGCGCTCTTGAAACTGGTCGTGGCCGATCCGAAATCGACCCTCAAAGGTCTCGTCGAATCCGGCAAGCAACGCTCCGCAGGCGTCAAGCGCATGGTGCAGCCGCGCTCGCCCAATCAGAAGAAGTACGTCGAGATGATCGAGTCGAGCGACATGACCTTCGGTCTTGGACCCGCGGGCACCGGGAAGACCTACCTCGCGGTCGCGATGGCAGTCTCCGCCCTGATGGCGAAGAAGGTTTCACGCATCATCCTGGTCCGTCCCGCGGTCGAAGCCGGCGAGCGCCTCGGCTTCCTCCCAGGCTCGCTGCAGGAGAAGGTAGACCCCTATCTGCGGCCGCTCTACGACGCGCTTTATGACCTGCTCGACCAGGAAAAAGTCGACAAGCTGCTCGAGCGCAACGTGATCGAGGTCGCACCGCTCGCCTTTATGCGCGGCCGCACCCTGTCTGACGCCTTCATCATCATGGACGAGGCGCAGAACACGACCATGGAACAGATGAAGATGTTCGTCACGCGCCTGGGCAATAACTCGAAGGCCGTTATCACCGGCGACCTCACCCAGACCGACCTGCCGAACCCGAAGAAGTCCGGCCTGCTTGAAGCGCTCAACGTCCTCGATGGCGTTGAGGGCATCAAGTTCTGCCACTTCGAAGACGTTGACGTGGTCCGCCATGCCCTGGTTCAGCGCATCGTCCGCGCCTACGACAGCTATAGCCGCGCCCAGCAGCTGCCCCTGGCGATCGGTGACAACGGCATGCACGACAACGCCGGGCCCGCCGGCGCAACCATGAAGCAGCCCGCTGCAATTGCTAAACCGCAGTAAGCCCGAAGAGGCGATGCGGTACCATGGAGGACAGCAGAGAAACAGGAGCTCCATGCCGGGCTCCTGTTTCTTTGCCATCTCTGATCCGCACGCTCGCACCACTTGCACCGCCGCCGCATAACCGATGATCAACATCGACCCCCCAAGTAGTCCACTCGCGCTCGACGCTCTCTCCACCCTTAGCAAGTCCGGCCTTGCGCGCTTCGTGGCGAGCGCCCGTCGAGCCATCGAGCTCACCGGCGAGGTCGACGTCCTGCTCACCTCGGACGCCGAAATCAAGCGCCTCAACAAGGCCTTCCGCGGCAAGAACAAAGCAACCGACGTCCTCAGCTTCCCGGCGCCTGAAGAGGCCGAGGGCCTCGCCGGCGACCTGGCCGTCTCGCTCGACACCGCCGCCCGCCAGGCCGCCGAACACGGCCACAGCCTGCGCGACGAGGTCCGCATCCTGCTGCTGCATGGGCTGCTGCACCTGGCAGGCGAAGACCACGAGACCGACTCGGGTGAGATGGCCGCGCGCGAGGCCGAGCTGCGCAGGAACCTCAAGCTGCCCCTCGGCCTCATCGCACGCGTTGAAGGACGCCGTCGCTGATGGGCCCACTCACCATCCTGCTGCTCATCCTCCTGCTTGGCGTGCTTTCGCTTGCAGCCTACGTCGACCGTGTCTACTCGGAGATGGGCAAGTTCCTCGCACGCGAGTACCAGGACAATATCGATGCCTGGGAAGAACGCGTTGAGCCTCGCCTGAAGCTCGGCCGCGAGTCGATCGCCCAGGCCGCCTCCGTCCTCCGCCAGCTTTCGCTCGCAGCCATCGGCCTCGTCTTCGGTTACGCCCTCTTTGCCGCCCCGCAGGTTGCCAGCCACAACTTCTGGAAAGAACTGGGCGTCACCCTCGCCGAGCTGGTGTTCGTGATCGTCATCTTCGACCGGCTCATCCCGCAGGTGCTCTTCACCCGTACCCGCGGCCGATGGGCGCTCAAGACCGTCTACCTTCTGCAGGCCCTCTTCTTCCTCATCCTGCCCATCACCCTCCTGCTCGGGCTCCTGCTCTCCATCGTTGCGCTCGCCGAGCCCGAAGACGAACAGGAAGAAGAGCATCCCTCAGAAGCCATGGACGCTCTGCTCGAGGCCGGCGAAGAAGAGGGCATTCTTGAAGAGTCAGACCGCGAACTCGTCCGGTCAGTCGTCGAATTCGGCGACAAGGTTGTCCGCGAGGTCATGACTCCGCGCCCCGAGATCTTCGCCGTGCCCTCCACGCTCACCCTCAAGGAGTTCACCGCCGAGATTGACCAGCACGTCTTCTCACGCGTCCCCGTCTTCCGCGGCTCGCTCGACAACATCACCGGTATCGCCTTCGCGCACGACCTCCTCCAGGTCACCGACGAAGATGCCGTCACGCGTACGATCGCGCAGATCCAGCGCCCCGCCGCCTTCGTGCCCGAGACGAAGATGGTCGCCGAGCTGCTCCGCGAGATGCAAAGCGAAAAGCAGCACATGCGCATCGTCATTGACGAGTACGGCAGCGTGGCCGGCGTCATCACCATCGAAGACCTGCTCGAAGCCATCGTCGGCAGCATCTCCGACGAACACGAAGCTCCTGAAGCAGACGACGCTCCCGTCCGTGAAGAGGCTGGCTCCTACGTCGTCACCGGTACCTTCGAGCTCTCGCGCCTGCGCGACCTCTTCGCCGACCAGTTCCCGGACGAAGACCACGCACTCGACGACGGCTCGGACGAAGATCAGGACGAGGACGCAGCCACCGCGCTGCGGCTGCCCGAACACTACGAATCGACGACCGTCGGTGGTCTCGTGTCAGAGATCGCAGGCCACATTCCTCTGCCCGGCGAGGTAGTTGAAGAAGACGGTCTGCGCCTAGAAGTCCTCGCCAGCACCGACCGCCGCATCGACCGCATCCGCGTGAGCCTGGCGGCTGCGGGTGACGGGGACTGACGCCAACCGCAAGCGCGTCCTGACGCCGGACGGGCCACTTCGCCAAGTGGACGCGCCTACGTGCAGAGCCACCACTGGTTGAGCCTCAGCCTCTCACGCGCGCCAGCGCTCCCATCCCACGAAGTGGTCGCCGCCCGCGATCAGGGCGCAGTTGCGGTTGCTTTCAGGATCAGTGCGCAGCTGCGGTTGCTTTCAGGATCACGGCCAGCGCCATGCAGGCTGCCAGGCTCAGGGCTCCGTCGGCGAGGTACATGGCGTTCAGTCCACGGGTGTAGACGCTTCCGTCGAGCACGCCCATGTAGAGAATCGGCAGCACCGTCGCCGAGGTCAGCAGGCTGAACGGCCAGTGGATTGCGGCTGCCGATCGTTGCAAAGCAGATCGACACCGCGGCCGTAAAGCTCAGCGCCTGCGCGACGTTCTCCGCCAGGAACGCCACGGCGAACATGGCAGGCGTGCGCGGCATCAGCAGCAGCGTCAGCGTAAACAGGCTGCCGACGGTCCCGATGGTGAGATAGAGCGGAAGCGGCCTGATAATCCGTGCAAAGAGCGGCAGCAGCAGACACGACCCCGCGCCCGCCAGCGACAGCCCCACCCCGCCTATGCGGCTTACAAAGGCGTCTGAAGCATGGAAGTCCCGCGCCACGCCGCCCAGCTGGTTCGTCAGCGCGAAGGCGCCCGTGGGCGCAATAAACAGCAGCAGCGTCAGCAGCACCTCGCGCTTCTTCAGCAGCAGCTTCACCTCCCGCAACAACTGGCCAAAGCCCTCGGCAAATGGCGCCTGCGCTTCAGTTTTAGGCAGCGCCGGGATGAACGGAAATACGGCTGCCGGCAGCATCACCAGCAAGCCCAGCAGGATCGCCGCAACATTCAACGGCAGCAGCCGCAGCCCCTCAGCCGACAGTCCGGCCATCGCGCCACCACCCAGAAAGCTCCCCACCTGCGTCCAGGCGCCGAGTCTCGCCGCCTCGTGGTTCGGGCTGTCGTGATCTGCCTCCGCTACCACTGGCAGGATCGTCGAAAGCCATCCACCCAGCGCATTCGAGCTCAGCACCGCGGCCGCATAGGCAATCATCAGCGCAACCTCAAGCACCAGCAGGTGCCCGCGCATCAGCACCGCAATGCTCAGGCAGACGCCCGCTACCACGGCGAACGAGGTTGCATACCAGCGTCGCGTAAATCGGACATCCAGCAGAGGCCCCAGCAGGAACACCCAGAACCCCGGCGACAGGCAAGCCGCACTTACCGCCGCGATCCGCGCCTGTGGAACCCCTTCGGCCGCGAGCAGCAAAGGCAGCGGCAGCACAATAAAGCCGCTCACCAGCCCAAATGTGGCATTCGACAACCCCATCAACCAAACAGGCGCACGAAAGGCGATAGCCAGAACTCCTCAGACGGTGTGCGGCAAGTCTACAAGCAAAGACAAGTGCGCCCTAATCGTTCCCACCCCACGAAGTGGCGCACGTCCGGCGTCAGGACGCGCTTGCCTGTTCCTGTCCAGCTTTGGCGCATAATCGGAGGATGGCTTTTCGTTCGGGGTTTGTCAGTATTGTGGGTCGGCCGAATGCCGGCAAGTCGACGTTGTTGAATGCGCTGCTTGGTCAGAAGCTTGCCATCGTCACGCACAAGCCGCAGACCACGCGCACGCGCATCCACGGCGTACTCGAGATCCCGGCCAGGAAGAAGACGGCGGAGGCTGCGGGTCATCCCGCGGCTCAGCTTGTGCTGGTCGATACGCCTGGCATTCACAAGCCCGACACGCAGCTCGACAAGCGCATGATGCAGGAGGTGCACGATGCACTCGAGTCGCGCAACGCCGTGCTCTTCATCGTCGACGTCACGCACAAGCTGCCGAAGGCCGAGGGCGATGCGCAAAAGGTGACCGGCCGCATGCAGCTCTCGGCCGCCGAGGATGACTTCTCGCTGCAGTTGATCAGGAAGCTCGACTGCCCGGTGATCCTGCTGCTGAACAAGATCGACCAGATCTCGCCGGCCGAGATCATGCCGCTGATCGCGCACTGGGCCAGCCTCTACAAGTTTGCCGAGATCATCCCCATCTCCGCGCGCAAAAAGATCAACCTGGAGCTTCTGCTCGACAAGATCGTGCCGCACCTGCCAGAAGGCCAGCGTTACTTCCCCAAGCACCAGCTGACCGATCAGCCCGAGCGCTTCCTGGTAGCCGAGCTGATTCGCGAAAAGATCCTGATGCTCACCGGCGAAGAGGTCCCTTATGCGACGGCCGTGGTCATTGAAAAGTATGAAGAGCCGGCCAGCATGAAGAAGCTGAAGGACGGACGTCTGCCGCTGACCAAGATCGCAGCGGCCATCTTCTGCGAGCGCACCGGGCAGAAGGCGATCCTGATCGGCAAGCAGGGCAGCATGTTGAAGGAGATCGGCTCCGCCGCGCGCAAGGATATCGAATCACTTCTCGGCACCCGCGTCTTCCTTGAACTCTTTGTGAAGGTGCAGGAGGAGTGGCGCTCGAAGCCCGGCTTCATCGAGGACCTGGACTGGCGCCGCCAGATGGAACAGCTCGCCGAAAAGCAGGCTCTTGCCTCAGACGAAGCGAGTCCGGATGGACAGGCGACCGGAAAACAGAGTTCGGCCAAACCTTAGCTGAGCGTCAGCACGATCGGCGTATGATCAGACGGCTTCGGCTGTGCCCGCGGTCCCCTGTCGATCGCACACGCGACAAGCCTCGGCTGAAGTTGAGGCGACAACAGGAAGTGATCGATGCGGATGCCGCGGTTGTGTGCAAACGCCTCACGAAAGTAATCCCAATAGGTAAACTCGCCCGTGGCTTCGGGGTGGAGCGTGCGAAACGCATCTACGTAGCCAAGCTTCAGCATGCCACGATACTGCGCACGCGGCTCCGGCTGAAATAACGCATCGCGCACCCACGAAGCAGGTTTGTAACAGTCGATGTCCTCAGGGATCACATTGAAGTCGCCGCCGATGACTGTAGGCGCGTCGGCACGCAGCCACTGGCTCAACTGCATCGTCAGCCGGTCCATCCACGCCAGCTTGTAGTCGAACTTCGGAGTTCCCACCGGGTTGCCGTTTGGCAGGTAGATGTTGACCACGCGCAGGCCGCCAATCATCACCTCGAGGAAGCGCGCATGGCTGTCCTCGTCGTCACCGGCCAGCGTTGTGTTGACGACCTCGATCGGCTCACGCGCCAAAATTGCAACGCCGTTATACGACTTCTGCTCCACCGCGGCGCTTTGATATCCAAGTTCACGAAAGTAGGCGTGCGGAAACTCCGGGGACTTCAACTCCTGCAACAGCAGTACGTCCGGCCGCCGCTCGGCAAGCCACGTCGTCACGTGCTCCAGCCGTGCACGAATCGAGTTCACATTCCAGCTCGCGATTACGATCTCGCACCCCTTTGAACAGCAGCCTGCTTCCGAGCACTCTTCTTTACGACCGACTTGCCCTGCGTGCCTGTCACTCTACTCTTCATCACCTTCCGCTTGCCGGCAGCTGCGGGGCCGGCCGCTGCGGCGCGCTTCTTCTTCAACGGCGACGCAGATGTGCTGGACCGCTTCAAACGAGGCAAAACCGCCTGCAACGCCGCCACGTCAGCCAGGTAGACCTCGGCCGGCAGCCGCGCAGTCAGTGCCGTCAACTCGCGCTGCAGCCCTGCTGATCGAGCGCCGCCATGTTCCGCCTCGTGCAGCAGCGTGCAAAGCTCGTCTTCGAAGTGGCCGATTACACGGACTGTGTGCAACAGAGCGTGGATGCGATGCGCGAGCGTAGCCTCAGATGCACTTGCCTGAGCCGCCTCAGCAACTCTCTTCGACGCGCGGCCGGCCTTCTTTGCGGATGCCATGAAGTTACTCCTGAACCCAAATACTGCCTGCACCATATCTGATGCACCCGGCAGCAGGCACGGCTAAGCATCCCCGGCCCAGACTTCCCTACTTCAACAACGAAAGAGCCACCGCCGTCAGGCTCTTCACGCCGGTCGCAAGGGTGGGCTCGGGGTCAGGTTCAAACTTACTCGTGTGCGGCCCGGGCAGCAGCTTGCCCTTGGCCTCAGCGGCAGCGAAGCGGGCCGGATCCATCGCGCCCAGCCAGAAATAAACGGAAGGTGCCTTCGCCTCGATGCCGAAGATGCCTACATCTTCAGACCCCATCGCGGGCGGATCATCGAACACCTTCTTCTCCCCCAACGCCTCGACCAGCGTCGCCCGCACCCGCGCCGTCATCGCGCGATCGTTAAACGTCACAGGCGTCGACTCCGCCTCATCGACCGTCACCGTGGGCATCTTCGCAGGCGGCAACCCCGCGCTGGTCCCGATCCCGGCAGCCATCTGCTTCAGCCCGTCCAGAATCACCTGCCGGCTCTTATCCGAGAACGCGCGTGTCGTCAGCTCAAGCTTCACCTCGTCCGGAATAATGTTGCGCTTCGTGCCTCCGTGGATCGTCCCTACCGTCACGACTGCAGGCTCACGCGGGTCTTCTTCGCGGCTCACAATCGTCTGCAACTGCACAATGTATTCAGCCGCAAGCACCACCGGGTCGCGACCTGCGTAAGGGTAAGCGCCGTGGCCCCCGATGCCGCGGATTGTCACATCAACCGAAGTCGAAGACGCCATCGCAGGCCCCGCCGTGAGCCCCACCGTGCCCGCTGCATGCGCGTTCGTATCATGCAGTCCGATCACCATGTCCGGCTTGGCGAACCGTGTGAAGAGGCCATCCTCCACCATCGCCTTGGCGCCGTCGATCGTCTCCTCAGAAGGCTGTCCCACGACCATCAGCGTGCCATGCCACATCGCTCTGTTTGCGGCGAGCGTGCGTGCCGTGCCGATCAGCACCGTGGTGTGGATGTCGTGACCGCACGCCTCCATCACGCCTACCTCCTGGCCGGCCTTGTTCTTGGTCTTCACATGGCTCGCATATGGTACGCCCGTCTCTTCAACAATCGGCAACCCATCCATGTCGCCGCGTATCAGCAGCGTCGGCCCCGTGCCGTTCTTCAGCATGCCCACTACGCCATACGCCTTCGAACCATCGGGATATACACCGACGTGATCGGTCACCATGTAGCCTGCCTTGCGCAGCTCGCCCGCCAGCAGCGCCGACGTATTCACCTCAAAATGCGAAAGCTCGGCATGGGCATGGATCTGCTGATAGGTCTCGACCAGGCCAGGCAACTGCCGCTGCTCGAACGCGGCAAGATCCTGCGCCACGGCCGGCGCGACGCATAGGCAGCAAACAGCAAGAGAGGCTTTCAGCAAGGAGTTTCCTCAAAGATCAGGATGGGTTCCATCGAAGCATACAGGAGGCAACGGCTCCCACCCCCCACGAAGGGGTCGCCGTCCGCGATCAGAATTCGGTCGCCCTTGACTTACTCCTTCACGCTGACGCCCAAAGCCTTCATCTTGCGGTAAAGGTGCGAGCGTTCAAGGCCCAGTGCTTCGGCGGCGCGGCTTACATTGCCCTGGCACTCGTCGATCTTTTTCAGGATGTAGTCGCGTTCATACGCCTCGCGCGCCTCGAGCAGCGTGCCAAACTCTTCACCGCGTCCATCAAGCCGCCCGTTGTTCTTCTCCTTGTCGCGAGATTCACGATAGACCAGCATCGGCAGGTGCTTGCGATCGATGCGCTGCGATTTGGGATTCAGGATAATCACGCGCTCCACCAGGTTGCGCAGCTCGCGCACGTTGCCAGGCCAGTGGTACTGACGCAGCGCATTCAGCGCATCGTCTGCCATCTCGATCCGTGGACGACCGTACTGTGCGCCGAACTCCGCCATGAACTCTTTGACCAGCAGAGGAATATCTTCCTTGCGATCACGCAGCGGCGGCACATAGAAGGGAATGACGTTCAGTCGGTAGAACAGATCCTCGCGAAAGTTACCACGCGAGATCTCCTCTTCAAGATCCTTGTTGGTCGCCGCGATTACACGCACATCCACATGCACCGGATGCGAACCACCAACCGGCAGGAAGCGCTGCTCATCAAGCGCACGCAGTACCTTCGCCTGGGTCTTCAGGCTCATATCGCCAACCTCATCGAGGAACAGCGTGCCTCCATCCGCGCGCTCAAACGTGCCACGTTTCTCGGCCGGCACACCCGTGCCTCCCCCTCCAGGCGCCGCACCATGGCGATAGCCGAAGAGCTCGGTCTCGATATAGTCCTCGGGGATGGCGGCACAGTTCAGCTCAACAAAGACGCGGTCTTTTCTCAGGCTCTGCTCATGCATCGCGCGCCCGATCAGCTCCTTGCCGGTGCCGCTCTCGCCAAAGATCAGCACGCGTCCGTTGGTCGGCGCCATCAGCTTGATCTGCTGGCGGAGCGCCTTCATCGGCACGCTCTGCCCGGTGACCGTGCCCTTCACCGCAAGCTGCCGCTGGAACTCCGCATTGTCCTCGCGCATGCGCCTGGTCTGCATCGCGTTCTTGACGACGATCAGGGTGCGCGCCAGCGACAGCGGCTTTTCGAGGAAGTCATACGCGCCCAGCTTGGTCGCACGCACCGCGGCCTCGATCGTGCCGTGCCCGCTGATGATCACCACCTCGGGCACATTTGCCGAGTCCATCTGGCGGATCTCGCCGAGCGCCTCGAGACCATCCCGGTCTGGCAGCCAGATATCGAGCAGCACCACATCGTAGACCGCGTCCTTCAGCAGCTCGAGTGCTTCCCCCGCAGTCGCGGCGGTCGTGACGACGTAGCCCTCCTCTTCAAGAATGCTGCCAAGCGACGTGCGGATATCATGCTCATCATCGACGATCAGGACGTGGTTCATAGGTTCAAGCTACTCACCTTCTCGGCCGTCGGCTCAGGCTGCGCCAGCTCTCCATCGACTGCATTGGCAGGCCGCAGCTCGACGATGAAACGCGCCCCCACAGGCTCGTTCTTCTCCGCCCGGATCGTGCCGCCGTGTTCCTGGATGATCTTCGCGGCGATCGCAAGCCCAAGCCCGGTGCCGCGTTGCTTGGTCGAGAAGTAAGGCAGAAACAGCCGCTCCTTCATCTCGTCGGTAAGGCCTGTCCCCGTGTCGGTGACCGTCAGCTCGATCATGCCGGAGTCGAGCAGGCATGTCGTGATGCGCATCTCGCGCAAGAGGCTGCCCTGCATCGCCTCGACTGCGTTATCGACCAGGTTGCCGAGTGCACGCTTCATCGACTCCGGATCCGCAAGCACCAGAGGCAGGTTGCGCGCCATCCTGCGCACGATGCGTACCTCCTGCGTACGCCCGGCGAACAGCGCCAGCGAGTTCTCGACAATCGTATTCAGATCCGCCGGCCGCGGCTGCGCGGTAGGGAACTGCGCCAGCGAAGCGAACTGGTCGACGAGGCCGCGCATGCTCTCGACCGAAAGCGAGATCACCTCGCTGCTGCGACGGATCACCCCTACCGAAGGTGAGCGCAGATGAGCCTCATCGAGCGTCGCTTCAAGGCGTCCGATGTGCCGTTCAATCTGCTCCGCACTGAGCGAAATGGGGGTCAGCGGGTTCTTGATCTCATGTGCCACACGTCGCGCCACCTCTTTCCATGCGCTCTGCTTCTGCGCCCGCAGCAGCTCCGTCGCATTCTCAAGCACCAGCACATACCCCAGGTGTTCCCGCCTGCCCTCCGCATCATTACGCTCAAGCACCGCCACCGTGGCCAACAGGTTCAGCGTGCCGCCCGACGCCGCGCCCGAACCCTCCGCCGTCATCTCAAGCTCGGCCGATGCCGATCCCATCCGATGGCTGCGGCGCATCAGCCGGTCCAGCGACTCCATCACCTCGGCGGGGAATACCTCGGCCATGTCATGTCCGATAAAAGGCCGCTGGCCGCCCGGGTCCAGCATCTCCGATAACGCGCGGTTGGTCAGCGCGATCCTCCTCTGCGCATCGATCGTCGCAACTCCGTTCGGGATCGTTTCGAGCATCGTCTCAAGCTCGCGCCGCCGCGCCTCAAGCGTCCCGTTCGCAGCCGACAGCAGCGCCGTCGAAGCCTCCACCTGCGCCCTGCTTCCCTCAAGATCCTGGGCCATGTGGTTGAAGCTGCGCACCAGATCGCCCAACTCCTCGGTTGCACTCTCCTGCACGCGATGCGCATAGTCGCCGGCCGCGATCAGCGCCATCGCATCGGCCAGCGCCTCCACCGGCTTGGTTACCTGCTTCGACAGATGCAGCGCCAGCCAGCTCGACGCAAACAGCGCCAGCGCCGTCATCATCAGCAGCAGGATCATGTAGGTATTCCGGTAGGAACGGCGGCCCCGGTAAAGCACCCAATAGTTGTCGGCGGCGGTGCGCAGACGCATCAGCGTCGTGGACATGCCATGCGGCAGCGGCAAGCCGACCACCACGTGCTCCACCGGTCCGCCCGGCTTCGCAAGCGTCGACAGGCCCAGCGCGTAATCCTCCCCGGCAAGCGTAAAGATGGGGCTGTCCGGCTGCTGTGCCGTGTTCAGCACGGCCGCGTCCACCGGGTCGCCGGGCGCCATCGGCTCACTGCGCAAAGCCTGCTCGGGCAGCGCGTCCGCATCGCCAGTGCCGCGAACACGCTGTGCCGGCACCCAGCGCTTCACGCCGGTCGCCTCGCCGGCGCGCTGCGGCATGTTCAGTGCGGAGACGGCACGACTGTCTCGATAGACCACTGCGAAACCGCCCTGCAGCGTTATCTCGTGGCTGCGCAGTACGCGCTCCACGCCGTCACGGTTGACCAGGCCAGCACCCTGATCCTTCCCAAGCGCAAGCGAGGGCAGAGCCGAACCGATCGCCTCCGCCTCCGCCCGCGCATTGGCATTCGTGTACTGCGAAAGCGTGAGCGCGAGCGAGTTGGCATCATCGCGCATCTCGGTCACCGGCTGCGAAAACCAGCGATCAACCGCACGATTCATCAGCAGGTAACTGAAACTGAACATGAAGGCGATGGGGAGGAGGCTGACCAGTACCGCGCCCCACAGCATCCGCGTCCGCAGACGGCTGCCCATCACCCGGCTCTTCTGGTCCGCGTAAAGCTTCAGCACATTACGAACCAGCATGAACAACACGCCGACAAACAGCAGGAAAGCAACCACAGAGATCGCGGTAAACACCATGATCTGCTGGGTCGAATCCGGATTGAGAAATTTGAAGTTGAACGCGTTCAGCGCCGCCAGCCCGAGGAAGAGCACAAGAAAGCCGGCCCCCAGCGAGATGCTCCACATCTTCCGTCGCTGCGCGCTCGCTGTCATGAACAACCTCAAAAGGGCGGTTGTGAGTTGAGGGCTCTAAGTTGTATGTCCCGGACCCCATCTCCGATTCCCGGAAACATACAACCTACAGCTTGCAACCCGCTCTTAGACCAACTCCGAAACCTTCGCCCAGTCGCGGCCCTGAGCCTGTGCCACTGCGCCGTACGTCAGCTTTCCATCGTACGTGTTCACGCCCTCGGCGATCCCTGCATCAGCCTTGATCGCTTCTTTCGCACCCAGGTTCGCAAGCTTCATCAGGTAAGGGAAGGTGGCGTTCGTCAGCGCGAGCGTGGACGTGTACGGCACCGCCGCCGGCATGTTGGTCACGCAGTAGTGCACCACGCCATCCACCTCGAAGCTCGGGTCTGTGTGCGTCGTTGGGCGCGCCGTCTCGATGCAGCCGCCCTGGTCGATCGCAACATCGACGATCACCGCACCCTTCTTCATCTTTGCCACCATCGCCCGGGTCACGATCTTCGGAGCCGCTGCGCCGGGGATCAGCACGCCGCCAATCACCAGGTCCGCCTCGCACACCGCGCGCTCCACGTTATAGCTGTTCGAAGCCAGCGTATGCACGCGTCCGCCAAAGATGTCATCAAGCTCACGCAGCCGGTTCAGGTTCAGATCGACAATCGTCACCTGCGCGCCCATGCCAAGCGCGATCTTCGCCGCGTTCGTACCGACAATCCCCCCGCCGATGATGCAGACCTTGCCCGGAGGCGTGCCGGGAACGCCGCCCAGCAGCACCCCGCGTCCACCCTTTTCCTTCTCAAGGTATGTAGCGCCTACCTGCACGCTCATCCGCCCGGCCACCTCGCTCATCGGCGTTAACAGGGGCAGGGTATTGGCACGATCGCGCACCGTCTCATACGCGATGCCCGTCACCTTCTTGTCGAGCAGCGCCTGGGTGAGGTCGTTCAACGGCGCTAGGTGCAGGTAGGTGAACAGCACCAGCCCCTCGCGGAAGTGCTTGTACTCCTTTTCAGTCGGCTCCTTCACCTTGACCACCATCTCGGCTAACCGCCATACGTCATACGCCGCACCCACAATCTCCGCGCCGGCCGCCTGGTACTCATCGTCCACAAACGCGGAAAGCGCTCCGGCGTTGGTCTCGACCAGCACCTTGTGACCTGCCTCCACCAGCGCCTTCACCCCAGCCGGCGTAACCCCCACGCGGCTCTCGTGATCCTTCACTTCCTTCGGTACACCAATGATCATGCCCATCCTCAAACTTCCTTTCAACATCCTACCGAAGCGCGCGCGCTTGGCCCAACTTTGCCTCTCTCAGCTGGCCTGAATGCGGAATCGGGCAGTAGCAATGCGGTGTCCAGCCGCTTGCCTGAACGCTTCAAGCCGTACAATAGAGTGAGAGCCCTAAAGTAATCTCTCCAACCAGGATCGATACGTTTCCGATGGCGTCAAACAACTTTCAGATGCGTTACTCGCGCGTGCACAACATGCGTTCGCTCTTCAGCCTCTTTTCGTCCGACCTCGCGATCGACCTGGGGACCGCCAACACGCTCGTCTTCGCGCACGGCAAGGGCATCATCGTCAATGAGCCATCGATCATCGCGGTCAACCAGGTTACCGGCGAGGTAGAGGCCGTCGGCATCGAGGCGAAGGAGATGGTAGGCCGCACGCCCGGCAACATCGTCGCCATTAAGCCCATGAAAGACGGCGTCATCGCCGACTTTAAGCACACCGAAAAGATGCTGAACTACTTCATCCAGAAGGCGCACAACCGGAAGATGATGGTGCACCCGAGGATCGTCATCGGTGTTCCATCAGAGATCACGCAGGTTGAAAAGCGCGCCGTCATGGACTCCGCCTACCGCGCCAAGGCGTCTGAAGTTCATCTGGTTGAACAGGCCATGGTGGCTGCGATCGGTGCCGGCTTGCCCATCACCGAGCCCGGCGGCAACATGGTCGTCGACATCGGCGGAGGCACCACAGACATCGCGGTGATCTCGCTCGCAGGCATCGTTTATTCGCGGTCCGTCCGGATGGCAGGTAACCAGATGGACGAAGCCATCATCACCTACATCAAGCGCAAGTACAACCTGCTGATCGGTGAGCGCACCGCTGAGATGATTAAGATGGAGCTCGGCTCCGCGTTCCCGCTCGACAAGGCGCAGACCAAGACCATCACTGGCCGCAACCTGATCGAGGGCGTGCCGAAGACGATCA
Source organism: uncultured Acidobacteriaceae bacterium (assembly GCA_964247475.1). GTDB lineage: Bacteria > Acidobacteriota > Terriglobia > Terriglobales > Acidobacteriaceae > Edaphobacter. The sequence continues at coordinate 14,490 of CAXTUS010000013.1, forward strand.
CGATCAACGACTCAGAGATCCGCGAGGCGCTGGCCGAGAGTATCTCGACCATCATCAACGGCATACGAGTCGCCCTAGAGCGCACCCCACCGGAGCTCTCAGCCGACATCTCCGACCGCGGTATCGTCCTCACCGGCGGCGGCGCACTCATCAAGAATCTTGACAAACGCATCCGCGAAGAGACCGGCCTCCCTGTCTCGGTAGCCGACGATCCCCTGGCCAGCGTAGTCCTCGGCACCGGCCAGATGCTCTCAAACTTCGCCCTGCTGCGCAAGATCTCGATCGACTAGATGCCACAGCAACCGCATCCTGACGCCGGACAGGCGCCACTTCGCGGGGTGGAGGCGCTTGCGCACGAAGACTTCTGAGGCAGACCTCAGCTCCTCACGCGTGCAAGCGCTTCCACCCCACGCCCTGGTCGCAGCCCGCGATCAGGGCGCACCTGCCGCTGCCTATTCGTCTCTCCCTGGACGTGCCATCAGGTCCTTGATAGCGTCGCGAGGAGCCTTGTCGTGATGCAGGATCAGGTCCATCTGCTCGGCAATCGGCATCTCGACCGCGTAACGACGCGCCAGCGCAAGCGCCGCGGCGGTCGACCGGACGCCCTCAGCTACCTTGCCATTCATCCCTTCAAGGATGTCCGGCAGCCGGCGCCCCTTGCCGAGCTCGACGCCTACCGTCCGGTTGCGGCTCAGGCTCCCGGTCGAAGTAAGGATAAGGTCGCCCACACCCGCTAGTCCGGCAAGCGTCTGCCTGCGTCCACCGCACGCGACAGCAAGCCGCGTGATCTCGGCGATACCGCGTGTGATCAGGGCGGCGGAGGTATTTGCGCCCAGGCCGAGCCCGTGAATCACGCCACTCGACAAGGCAATCACGTTCTTGAGCGCGCCGCCGAGTTCAACGCCGGTGACGTCGTCATTGGTATACAGGCGAAGCGACGGCGAACCAAAGTCGCGCTGCACCGTCTGACCCACGGCCATATAGGTGGACGCAACCACCATCGCGCTCGGCACACCAGCCGCCACCTCCTGCGCGAACGTCGGGCCGCTGACCACGCCGCATGGATTGTTCGTGATGCTTTCAATCACCTGCGTCATGCGAAGGTTCGTACCTTCTTCGATACCCTTTGAGGCAGACAGGATGATCTGGTTCCGCGTCAGCAAGGGGGCGATGTGGCTGATCGTCTCACGCAGGAACTGCGACGGAGTCACCGAAAGCAGAATGTCGGCCTCGAAGATGGCACGAGGCAGGTCGTGAGTCACCTCGATGTTGACAGGAAGGGTGAAGCCCGGCAGGTAACGCACGTTCTCGCCGGTTTCAATCAGGTGTTCGGCGAGGTCGTAGGAGTGAGCCCAGAGCGACAGCTCGTGGCCTCCACGGCGTGCCAGCGAGATGGCCAGCGCCGTTCCCCAGGCGCCTGCGCCAAGGATGGCAATACGGCTCATGCGGGCACCTTGGTGTCTTTCTTGTTGCCGAAGCGGCTCTCGGTCCCCGAGAGCAGCCGGCGTATGTTGGCGTGGTGTTTGACGATGACGATGAGCGGGATCAGGCAGAAGCCGACGGTAACGAAGAAACTCATCGATCCAGCAAAGTGAAACGCGAACGGAACGACCGAGGCCGAGGCGAGAATCGAGGCAAGTGAGACGTAGCGGGTAAGCGCGACCACCACCGCAAACACGGCCAGCGCAGAGAGCGCGAGCACAGGGGAGAGCGCCAGCAGCACGCCGAGCGCGCTTGCAACGCCTTTGCCTCCGCGGAAGCCGAGCCAGACAGGGAAGACGTGGCCGAGAATCGCGGCAAGAGCGGCAGCCATGGCAAGGTCGGTCACGCCTGGCGCGAAGTGCTGGCCGATTCGAACCGCCACAAAGGCTTTGCCAAGATCGAGCAGAAGGGTCAGCACACCGAGGCCCCTGGCGCCCGATCGCGCGACGTTGGTTGCGCCTATATTTCCGCTGCCCGTCGCCCGGATGTCCTGCTTGCGGAAGAGGCGCACCAGCAGATAGCCGAATGGGATGGAACCCAGGAGGTACGCAAGGACGATTGTGGTGAGCCAGGGCAGCATCGCTTCCTAGAAGTCTATCAAGGCAAAGGTATTGCCAACGATCGTCGGCCAGTCAAACATCAAGCGGAATGCAACATCAATTCAACGAGGCCGCCGGCGTCCTGGGCGGATGACGCCGCACTTCGTGCCAACCGAGTCCTGCGCATCACAAGGTCTTAGGACGACTGCAAGCCTGAGCGTCAAAGCAGATGGCGCCGGATCATCTCAAGCGCGTGCTGGGTCGCCCAGAAGCGAATCCGTTCACGGTCGCCCATAAGGTTCAGCGTCCTGACCTGCGTTCCATCGGCGTCGGCAACCGCTATGTAGACAAGCCCCACCGGCTTGCCTCGATCTGCGCCGGTACCAGGACCAGGGCCGGCGATCCCGGTCACGCTGACGCCGATCGAGGCACCCGTTCTGCGGCGGATGCCCTCGGCAAGACCCCTAGCTACAGCTTCAGAGACCGGTCCTTCGCGCTCTACCAGATCCGCAGGAACATCGGCGAACAGCGTCTTCAAGGCATCGGCATAGACCACGGCGCCGCCCAGAAAGTAGCGTGAGCTTCCCGGGATCTCGGTCAGGCGCCCGGCGAGCAGCCCGCCGGTGCAGCTCTCGGCCGCGGAAAGTGTCAGGTGGCGCATGCCGAGCATCAGCAGCACGACTTCCTCAAGTGAGTCACCGGACGAGGAGTAGATATCGTCCTGCATCTCGTGCTCGATCTCCTCGGAAAGCGCGGCGACGCGCGCCTCGGCTGCGGCGCGGGTCGGCTTGGCGCATGCGAAGTGAAGCTGGATCTCGGCCGAGCCGGCAAGGATGGTGGTCTCCACATCCTTGTATCTCTTATAAATGGGTGCGCAGCGCGCATCGACCGAGGACTCCGGGATGAGAGCCATTCTCAGCAAGCCGCGAGCCAGAAAGCTTGCCGGCAGGATGCGCTTCAGGATCGGCTTTACCTGCTCGGTGAACATCGGCTTCAGCTCTTTCGGCGGCCCGGGCAGCAGGATCACAGTGCGCCGCTTGCCATCAACTGACACATCGACCAGCTGCCCCGACGCGCTGCCGGTCTTGTTCTCGAGCAGCGTCGCGGTTTCAAGCACATCAGCCTGCTTCAGGTTGTTCGGTGGCATGGCGATGTTGCGCGCGGCGAAGCGCTGGCGCAGCCCCTCAAGCAGGTTCGGGTCGCGGTGCATGATCAGGCCGAGCGCTTCGGCTGCAGCCTCGCGCGTGTTGTCATCTTCGGTCGGACCCAGACCGCCAGAGAAGATCACAAGATCGGCCCGTGAGACCGCGACGCGTGCGGCCAGGACCAGGTGTTCAAGCGAGTCTCCGACAATCGTCTTGAAGGCGACTTGGATGCCCAGGTCATTAAGGCCTTCCGTAAGAAAGAGAGAGTTTGTGTCCTGCCGATAGGGTGTAAGCATCTCGGAGCCGGCGGCGATGATTTCAGCGATCATGTCTGTAGCTAGGATGCGCCAGAAGATCAGGGTCTACAAATCCTTTCGAGAGCGCCGGCCCGGCTCTCCCGCTTCGAGGGACAGAATCGGGCATGCGAGAAGTCGTGGCGCGGTTTAAAGATCCAGCCAGGTTCACAGGTCCGGCAGAACGTCGCTGAACTAAGCGCGCAGCGAAAACTTTGTGGCGGGGCTCACCTGCTGGAGGTGCATGTGCGATTGATCCCGCGCCGCCGCTCGATACAGGGTCGACGCCTGGGTGGAGGAGAAATCACGATTAAGCTCGGCGGTCCAGTCAACCGTCTGCAGAACCGGCGCTTCAGGAGCGTGTGGCGCGGACTCTGATGGCGGCTGAGGGCCGGCCGGGGCGGCGCTGCCAGGATTTTCGGGAGCCGGAGGCGCACTGCTGGCAGCTGCTGCAGGGTTGATGACGGACCCGCTCTGCTGTTGCACAGGCGTGCTTCTGCCAAAGATGCTGATGGGTTCAGGCGCGCCCGGAGTAGAAGGTTCAGGTGGCGCGGCCGGTTGGTTGAACGCCTTCGCGGCGCTCCTGGGCAGCTCCAGGCTGGCGATCGCGGGCACGGAGTCGGCTGCTTTTACGTCCATTGGGGTTCTCCTCTCAGGCACACGCCCTATGCTCCAGTAGAAATGCAATTAGGCGGCCAAGGGTGGACCAAAGAAGATTTGTTTTCTCTTATTCTTCGCCTCGCTGGCCGCTTGCCCGACCTAAATTCCCCTGCCGACAATCCCTAGTTCCACCTCAAAGACCGCATCGCGCGTGGCAAGGGCAGCGCGTCCGCCCGGCAGGAAACAAAGGCCGACGAGGTTCGATCCGGAGACGATCAGCGAGGTCCCAAGCTCAGGCGTGATGCGGAAGATGCCGCGCTCTCCGCGGTGCGATGCGGCTACATACAGATTGTCATCGGCGTCAAAAGCCAGGCCTTGAGCACGTCCGACGCCGCGATAGAAGATTCTTGATGCACCATCCTGGTCGATCGCATAGATCACCTGGCTTGAAGCCGTGGTGGGGCCGGTCACGTAAAGGGTATCGCGACCGTCAAAGGCGAGATGGTAGGCAGAGATGGAAGGCTCGAGCGTGGCAAAGACAAAGGTGCTCGCGGCCGTTGGACCGCCCAGGGAGTAGTCGACGCGGATCTTGAATATGGTCCCCGAGCGGTCGCCCACGTAGAGGTCTCCGGCCTGGTCGAAGGCGATGCCGGTCGCAATGCCCAGGCCCTCGGCAAAGATCGTTGTCTCTCCGGCCGGGTTGGCTCGATAGACGATGCCGTCTGCGCGGGAAGTGATATAGAGGGCGCCCGCATCGCGTGGGGAGAAGGCGAGACCACTGGGATTTAGCACATCGCGCACGAACGGACGGAGCTCATGGGTGACGCCGGCGGGTGCGGGCGCGATCTTGAAGACGGACACAGGGGTTTGCTGACCGCGCGAACCGGAAAGGGTGGCGTAGACGTTGCCGCGGGTGTCGGCGGCCGGATTGGCGACGGGGTGCAGGTTCTCGGCCATGGGGATCGCTACCTGGACGTGCGCTGCGGCAGACAGGTGGCCTTCGCGGGTGATCTCGAGATCGCCCGGCAGGGTGCCCTCGGGAACCTTGATGGTGGCGCGTGTGGGGCGTGCAAGGGTGACAAGTGCGCGGACACCAGAGATCTCGGCGGTGAGACCAGGCCCGAGATCGGAGCCGTTGACGGTGATCTCCCCGCCAGGCAGGACGGCGAGCGGATGGATGTCGGAGATAGACGGCATGAATTGAGAGTAAACCGAAGGCAACGGCAAGTGCGTCCTAACGCCCGACAGGCAATCACTTCGCGGGGTGGAAGCGCTGCGCGCATGCTGCATGAGCTGAACCTCAGCTTCTTTCGCGCGCCAGCGCCCCACCCCACGAAGTGGTCGCCGTCCGCGACGAGGACGCACTGGCTGTCGCCTGTTCTCAGTACCTGAGCAGGATCAGGTGCCCGACAGCCAGCGCCATCAATCCTGCGGCGACATCATCGAGCATGATGCCAGTGCCCGTAGGAAGCCTTTCAAGATAACGCACGGGCGGCGGCTTCAGAATGTCAAACAAGCGAAACAGCAGCAGCCCAATCACTGCGTGCGGCCAATCGCAGGGGATCGCGATGAGCGCGAACAGCTGTCCGGCGACCTCGTCGATGACGACATGCCCCGGATCTTCGCGACCAGATTCGCGCGCGACGACAGTGGCCACAGGGATCCCGATGCGCGTGATGACAAGCGCGGCAATCAGGGTAAAGATCGTCTGGGCGTGCGGCGTCCAGTGCAGCCAGTGGATAACGCCGAACCACATCAGCACCGCGGCGATCGAGCCATAGGTGCCTGGCCCGGGCCGCAGCAGGCCGGCGCCGAACCAGGTGCCGAGTGTCCACGCCCACCAGGACTTTTTGGGAATGGCCGCGAGGTCCATCGGGATTTGCTTAGCCATCGGACTCGTTGGTTGAGGATTTGTTGCGATGTTGCAGGCCTTCGAGCTCATCGAGCAGATCGGGGTCGTGGATGGGCGACGAGATGACGTAGCCGCCGGACGCCCACTTGCCGAGATCAAGGATGCGGCAGCGATCGGAGCAGAAGGGGAAATCAGGGTCGGTGGCGAGCACGACCTTGCGGCAGGTGGGGCAGAAGAGCGCTTTGGGTGTGTCTGGCATGCAGTCTTATTTTAGAGGTAATGGCAAGTGCGTCTTGGTTGCGGACGCCAACCACTTCGTTTGGTTCATGGCTTCGCGGCTTAGTCCAGGATCTTCGCCACCACGTCGTAGTCGTGCGACTCGGTGATCTCGGCACGGTAGAAGGTGCCGGGGACCAGCGCGTCGTGCGGGCCGAAGTCGTTGATCAGGACCTTGCCATCAATCTCGGGTGCGTGCAGGCTCGTGCGACCCTCCCACAACAGGTCCGTCTCCTCGCTCGGCCCTTCTACCAGCACATCGACTTCGCGTCCGATCCATTGCGACTTGGCGACCGAGCTGATCTTCTGCTGCACCCGCATCAGCTTGCGCCGGCGAGCCTGGATGGTGCGCGCCGGCAGCTTGCTCTCGGCGGCCAGGTCGTACGCCTTCGCACCCTCTTCGTCTGAGTAGGTAAACACGCCGAGCCAGTCGATCTTCGCCGCCTTCACGAAGGCCTCGAGCTCCTTGAAGTCGGCCTCGGACTCACCCGGAAACCCGACAATGAACGACGTCCGGATCACAATGCCGGGAACAATGCGCCGCGCCTTCTCGATCAGCTCAAGGAAGATGGCTGCGTTGCCGCCGCGCTTCATCGTCTTCAACACCGAAGCCGATGCGTGCTGCAGCGGCACATCGAGATACTTGGCGATCGAGTCGTGCTTCGCCATGGTCTCGAGCAGGCGTGTCGTCACCTTGTTGGGATACGTATAGAGGAAGCGCAGCCACTTGAGCCCGGGCAGCACGGCGAGTGCATCAAGCAGCTGCGCGAGTCCTTCCTTGAGGCCCAGGTCTTCGCCGTAGCAGGTGGTGTCCTGGCCGATCAGCGTAATCTCCCGCACGCCCTGCGCGATCAGGTTCTGCGCCTCGCTGAGGATCGAGCCCATGCGCCGTGAACGGAACTTGCCGCGCAGCTGCGGGATGATGCAGAAGCTGCACGGATGGTCGCAGCCCTCGGCGATCTTGATGTAGGCGCTCGACCGCGGTGTCGCGAGAATGCGCGGCGTCTCGTCCGAGTAGAGGTAGTCGGGCAGAGCGGCGACCGCCCCATCCCAGGCCTCGCGCGAAAAGCGGCCGGCCTGCTCGCGGGCATCGCCTTCGGGGCGCGAAGTCGTCGTCCCGGTCTCCGCCAGCGAATCGGCGATCGAAAGCTGCGGCGCGATGTGATCGGCGTCCGTATACGGACGCGAGTGCTGGTTGACAGAGCTTGCGGCGCGATGAACCAGCTGCTGCTCGGGAATATTCTGGCGGGTTTCGGCGGCCACCGTGGTCTCGTTGACCAGGTTGCCGGCGAGCAGTTCGAGATCGGGCTGGGTATGCGCGTCAATGCTCGGCTGCGCGAAGTCCTGAGGAAGTATCTGGAACGGCGAGTCAGACTTCGCAAAGCCCGCAGGAGAGAGGCCTGCGGCTGATAGTATCGCCTCGAGCTCGCCAGTGCCGACGACCGCGTCAACCTCCGGGATGTTCTTCCGGATCTCGTCGCGATAGCGTTCGACCAGGCAGCCTGCGACCACGATCCGGCTTGCCTTGCCGCCGTGCTCGCGTTTGTGCTGCACCATTTCGAGGATGGTATTGACCGACTCCTGCTTGGCCGAATCGATGAAGCTGCAGGTGTTGATGACGATGATCTCGGCGTCTTCGGCCTTCTGGGTCAGTTCGGCGCCGTTGTGGTGGAGCAGGCCCATCATGACTTCGGAGTCGACGAGGTTTTTGGGGCAGCCTAGCGAAACAAAGCCTACTTTAGGACGGACAGGCGCAGATAGAAGAGCTTCAGACATCACTCACCATGATACGCGAAGCCCGATGCCCCACGAAGTGGCGCCCGCCCGGCGTTCGGGTGCTTTGATTCTTCAAGAAACGAAAGCGTTTCAGTCGCGGACTGCGGCCACTTCGCGGGGTGTTGCGCTTCGCGTCGCTACTTCTTCTTAATGAGGCTCTCGTACATCTTGATCGTCTGGTCCGCAATTGCGGTCCAGGAGAACGTCGCCTCCACCCGCTTGCGGCCGGCTTCGCCGAAGGCCTTCGCTCTTTCAGGGTCGCTTAACAGCCCTTCCAGCTTCGCCGCCAGGTCTTTCGCAAACTGGTCTTCATCCACCGGAAACGTTGTCTTCGGGTCCGGCTCAAATGCCACCAGGTGCCCTGTCTCACCCTCGACCACCACCTCCAGGATCCCGCCCGTTGCCGATGCCACCACCGGCGCACGGCACGCCATCGCCTCGAGATTGATGATGCCGAACGGTTCATACACCGAAGGGCAGCAGAAGACCGCACAGTGCGAGTAAAGCTGGATTGCCTCCTGCTTGGTCACCATCTGCTCGATCCAGACGATATTGTGACCGGTGCCCGTCGGGTCGCCGGTTGCGATCGAAAAGCCCTCTGGCTCCTCTCCCTTCGGAGTCCGGTTCACCTTACCGGTCGGGCTGCTGCCGGGCGTCTCGCGCCGCAGCTTCTCGACCTTTTCGCGCATCTCGTGGGCAATCTCCGGCGTATCCGGCGCACCCGCGCACAGCACTACCTGGGTCCCCGCGGGCAGGTAGCGGATCGCATCGACCAGGTGAGTCACACCCTTCTGCCGCGTGATTCGGCCAACAAAGAGCACGTACGGCTTGTCCTTGTCGACGCCATACTTGGTCAGCGCCTCGGTGATTTCGGTGTACTGGTATTCGTCCAGATCGATGCCGTTGTAGATGACGTGAATGCGCTTCTCGTCGACATCCGGATAAGCCTTGAGGATGTCCGCCTTGGTGCCGTTTGAAACGGCGACGATCGCGTCGGCATCAAGCATCGCCGTGCGCTCCATCCAGGAGGAGAGCGCATAGCCTGAGCCAAGCTGCTCCGCCTTCCACGCGCGCAAAGGCTCAAGCGAGTGCGTCGTCAGCACAAACGGTATGTTGTAGAGCTTCTTCGCAAGAAACCCTGCCATCGACACGTACCAGGTGTGAGTGTGAACGATGTCGATCTTGTCCAGCTCTTTCATGGTCGCAAGGTTGAGCGCCAAGGCATCGACCGCAGCCTTGAACTTGGCCTTTGTCTCGCCGGTCACTGACGGCGGCGGAACGTCTCCGCGCACATGCAGGTTGCCCTCGTCTTCTGTCTGCTCGCCCCAGCAATGCACCTCGACTTCAATCTTCTTGGCGAGCTCGCGTGCAAGATATTCAACGTGGACGCCGGCGCCGCCGTAAACGTGCGGCGGATACTCCCGGGTCATAAGGCCTACGCGCATGAGAGTTCTCCCTGGGCTCCTGACGAGCTTCCCGATGGTAGCGGGAGTGGGTGGATCTTGTCTCGTCTGTGAACCCTTGTCCCCTCCTCCGGCTCAGACGGTAGCCTGCAACACGTTCCCCGAACCCCGGCCGATTGCCAGCAGATAGCTGCTGAGAGCGTTGAGGGCGGCGTCCCCGAAGCCTGGACCGGCTGCCCTCGACAGATCGGAGACCAGGCTGTCCAGAGGGCTTCGAAGCGCGGAGAACGCGGCAGCCCGCGCCGTCAGCAGACTCGCCTGGTAGCCGGTCAGATCGTTCTCCAGGCGGGCAACGTCCGCCCGTGCTGCAGTCTGATCGCCGACAGAAAGGGAATGCAGAACGGCGTTGATGTCAAGGTTCACTAGGGTTGCCGGATCGGCCTGGTCGCTCGACAACCCGGCTGAAGCGGCAGGCGCGGAGGCACGAAAGACTGCAGGCGAGACGGGTGCCGCAGGCGGTGCAGGTTCCGCCTGCGAGGCAGCGATAGAGGGTAGGGCGACAGCGGTGGCGGGCATAAGCGACTCCTGAGAAGCTGAATCAGTACTGAAGACCGAAGGCTGAAGACTGAAGGCTGAAGACTAAAGACTAAGAACTGAAGACTGAACCCCCAAACCTAAGACTGGTGAGCGAAGACCGAATGTCGGCTGAGAGTCCAACTGAGCCGGCAGGAGGTGCACAGCTACGTTATCGGCAGGGCCTTGTGGAACTTGAGAGGGAGCGGCAGACCGCAGGACCCGTACTGTTTCCAATCAGGGAACCCAGGGCGCAGACCGGATCTGCCCCGTTTGCGGCGGGCGATGGAACGCAGTGCTCGCAATCAGCAGCATCCCGCGCTTTTCCTCCGTAAGCCGAACCTCGCCGTCTAGAATGTTGCGATGGAAGCTGGGGAGATGCAGGAGTTTTCGAAACAGATGAAGGAAGCAGGTGAGGGCGGCGAGTCGCTCACCAGCATCTCGCTCGCCATCTCAATCCTCGCCGTGCTGGTCGCCATGGTGACCGTCATCGGCCACCGCAGCCATACCGAGGCCGTGCTGCAACAGGCCCGCGCCAGCGATCAGTGGGCCGAGTACCAGGCCAAGCGTATCCGCACCTCCGAGCTCCAGGCCCTGTCAGACATGCTGAAGCTGCAGCCCTCCTCAAACTCCGCCGCGGTCGAAGAGAAGCTCGACGCATGGTCCGAACAGCAGAAGAAGTGGACCGAAGACACGAAGCAGGAGTCAGAAAGAGCGCGGGACTTCGAGAAGGAAGTGGACCACGCCGAGCGCCAGGCCTTCCGCTACGATGTCGGCGAGGCGCTGCTGCAGATCTCGGTCGTGCTGTGCTCGATCACGCTATTTACCCGGCGCAAACTCTTCTTCTTCGCCGGCCTGTCGGTTGGCCTCATCGGCCTGCTCTTCGCCGCAACCGGCTTCCTGATCGCGAAGTAAAACGGTTCAAGCACCTGAGGACCAAGGGACAAGGCAGATGCCGCACCAGGATAATCTTCACTCGCTGCAGGCCATCTTCCTCTTTCTGCTGCTGCTCGTCGCGCTCTTCGCAGCGCTCGCCCGGCGCATCAATGTCCCGTACCCGATCCTGCTGGTGGTTGCGGGGCTCGGCATCAGCTTCATCCCGCACGTGCCACGGATCCCGCTGAATCCCGAGCTGGTCTTCATCATCTTTCTGCCGCCGCTGCTCTACGCTTCGGCATGGCAGACCAACTGGCGAGAGTTCAAAGGCAACCTCGTCTCCATCTCGATGCTCGCGGTCGGGCTCGTCGCCTTCACCGTGCTGGGCGTGGCCTTCTTCGCCGACCACTTCATCACCGCGCTTGACTTCAAGAGCGGCTTCATCCTCGGCGCCGTGGTTGCCACCACCGACGCCATCGCCGCCGCCTCCATCGCCCAAACTGTCGGCCTGCCGCAGCGCATCGTCGATCTGCTTGAAGGCGAATCACTCGTCAACGACGCGACCGGCCTGCTCGCGCTCGAGTTTGGCCTCGGCCTGCTTCTGCGCGACCAGGCACCCACCGTCGCAAGCGGCACCCTGCGGTTGCTATGGCTGACCGCCGGAGGCATCGGCGTCGGACTCGTCTTTGGCGTCGTGACCGCCTGGCTCGAGCGCTTCATCGACGACGGCCCGGTCGAGATGGTCATCTCGCTCATCGTGCCCTACGCTGCCTACCTCGCCGGCGAGCAGGTGCATGCGTCCGGTGTACTTGCCGTCGTCGCCTGCGGGCTCTTCCTCAGCCGCCGCAGCGTCGCCTTCTTCTCGCCAGAGACACGTCTGCAGATCACCAGCGGATGGTCTGCGCTCAACTTCATCCTGAACGGCCTGGTCTTCGTGCTGATCGGCCTGCAGCTCCCCTACGTTCTCGCCGGCATCAGCCAGTACAGCCGCTGGACGCTGCTTGAATACGGCCTCATCTTCTCAACCATCCTGGTGCTGCTGCGGCTCGCCTGGGTCTATCCCGGCGCCTCGTTCTCGTGGTGGATCTCGCGCCGCGTACTCCACAGCAAGCGCACCAAGCCCACTCCGCGCGCGGTCTTTGTGGTCGGCTGGACCGGCATGCGAGGCGTCATCGCACTCGCCGCCGCCATCTCGCTGCCGGAGACGGTCGCAACCGGTGAGCCGTTCGCGCAGCGCAACCTAATCGTCTTCCTTACCTTTTCGATCATTCTCTTCACCCTCGTCGTTCAGGGGTTGAGCCTCCCCGCGCTGATCCGCGCGCTCGGCCTCGCGGGCAAGGGCATCGTCAACGAAGAGGAGCGAAAAGGCCGACGCATGGTGCTTGAAGAAGCCATCCGCTTTCTCGAAGACCGGCGCAACGCGCTGCCTGAAGCAGTGTCTGAGAGCGAAGAACACACCCTCGAGGACCTGCTGCACATGTACCGGCACCGCCTCGAAGCGATCGACGAGAACGACCACAGCAGCGAAGCAAGCAAACCCCTAGGGGCCTTCCGCAAGCGTCGCGAGCTGCTGATTGAAACGGCTCAGGTAGAACGTCGCTGCCTCATCCGCCTGCGCGACGAAGGAGCCATCGGCGACGACATCCTGCGCAGACTAGAACACGAACTCGATCTCCGCGAGACCGCTCACGCAAAGTAAAGAGCAACCGCAACCGCGTCCTAACGCCGGACGGGCGCCCCGTCGGGGGGGGGGGGGGGGGGCGGGGGGGGGGGGG
>CAXTUS010000013.1:27089-34120 GCA_964247475.1 uncultured Acidobacteriaceae bacterium
GAAGTTCGTGGGCGATCCCTGCCGCCTACGCGCGCAAGCGCTCCACCCCACGAAGTGGTCGCCGTCCGCGATGAGGACGCGGTTGCGGTTGCCCTTGCTTATGCCGGTGAGTTCTTCGCGATGGTCGCTTTGTAGAATTGCGCGCTGAGCTTTGGCGTGCGCTTCTGAGTTTTGAAGTCGACGTAGACGATGCCGAAACGCTTGCCGTAGCCATCGGCCCACTCGTAGTTATCGAGCAGGCTCCAGCAGAAGTAGCCCTTCACCGGCACGCCTTCGGCGCATGCCCGCTGCAGCTGCGTCAGGTAGTTGCGCAGGAACATCGTGCGGTCGGTGTCGAGCACCTGTCCGTCCGCAGTGAGCTTGTCGTCGGACGAGGCCCCGTTCTCCGTGATGTAGAGGGCCTTCGGGTGCCACATCTCGTGGATGATCTTGGGCGTCCAGTAGAGCGCCTCCGGCCCGACATAAAGCCAGGGTGAGGCCATGCGCGGCGCGGTCGAAGGCTCTGCCACCATCTCATAGCCCTGCTCGTTCCCGGCAGCGCGCACGTAGCTCGCGGGATAGACGTTGAGCCCAAGGAAGTCCATCGGCGCAGAGATTGCTTTCAGGTCGGCCGGCGTGTACGTGGGGGCGTCCGCGCCAAGCCTCTTGAGGTAAAGCTCGGGGTACTTGCCGTCCATGATCGGCGCCAGGAACATCGCGTTCTCAAGCCGCATTGCCTTATGCGCCGCGGCCACGTGCTCCGGCGAATCAAAGACCGGGGTGCAGGCCGTAGCGTTGTCCGCGATGCCGACCAGCGTGCCAGCCTTCGAGTTCGCGCGGATGGCCTGCAGCCCGAGACCATGCGCCAGCACCGCATGGTGAGCAACCTGGGCGAGCGCCTTGGGGCCGACCTTGAGGCCAGGCGCATGGATGCCGTTGCCATAGCCGAGCTCGACGAAGCTGCGCATCTCGTTCAGCGTCATGAAGTGCGAAACCTTGTCGGACAGGTGCTTGGCGACGTAGCCGGCATAATCCGCAAAATCGACCGCGGTCTGCCGGTTCTGCCATCCGCCCTTGTCTTCAAGCGCCTGCGGCAGGTCCCAGTGAAACATTGTGCAATAGGGAGCGATGCCCGCGGCGAGCAGCGCATCGACCATGCGGTGATAGAAGTCGAGGCCCTTGGGATTCGGCGTGCCGGTGCCGTTCGGAAAGACGCGCGACCATGCGATCGAGAACCGGAAGGTCTTGAGCCCCATGTCCTTCATCAGGGCGATATCGTCTTTGTACAGATGGTAGAAGTCATCGGCTACGTCGCCGGTGTCGCCATTCGCGACCTTTCCCGCGGTGTGCGAAAAGGTGTCCCAGATCGTCATGCCACGGCCGTCTTCCTTGTAGGCACCTTCAACCTGGTAGGACGCAGTGGCTGAGCCCCACAGGAAGCCATGCGGGAAGGCATGCGTGCCGGTGTGAGGCTGCGGGATCTGTCCGGCTGCGGCAAGCGCGCGGACAGGGACTGGCATGGAGGCTGCGGCTGCGGAAGCGCCGAGAAGACGTGCGAGAGTGCGACGTGAATAAGAGGTGCTCAAGAGTTCTCCTTGCTTTAAATGCCCAACTCGTCGCCTCGATGCGCATGCAGGGACGCATACGGGTATGAAACGAAACTCGGCAAGAAGAACTCTATCGCAAACCAGGGTGCGCCGGTTCAGGCAGAGCTTAGATGACCTTCAGAAGCAGCAGAATGAGCACGATAGTAAGGATCAGCGAAAGGCCGCCGCCGCCGTAGTAGCCGATGCCGGGACCCATGCGAAAGCCGCCGAAACCAAAGACCAGAATCAGGATAATGAGCAGGATAATCATGAAAGAACTCCGCAAACGAAATGACACAGGGTGTCGGGCGAGCGAGCCGGCCTAAGCGGTTTTGATGCGAATAAAACAAGGTTCGAAGGAATAAAGTTGCAGCGCCGATTTATTCAAGGCCAATCAGCTGGATGATCGCAAGCGCATTCGAGGCCTGGTTGATTCCGGGCTTCAACAGGTAGTCAAAGGCAAGCGGATCGGCGGCGTCAGGGCTCGCCATGTGTACGTTGGTGCCGCCGTTTTCGGGCGTTGCCAAAGAGGTCAGCGCAAGGTCGTGGGTGGAAAGCGCGCCGATCGCTCCGTGCTCGAGCAGCCGTTCCAGCACCGCGGCGGCAGCTGTCCGGCGATCGGCGGAGTTGGTGCCCGAAAAGATCTCATCGACCAGAAAAAGCACAGGTTTGCCCTTACTCACCTTGACGATGGCGGCCAGGCGTTCGACCTCGGCCAGGAACTTCGACTTGCCTTCAGACAGTGAGTCGGTAAGCGCGATCGAAGCTCCCAGGGTCAGCGGCGTCAGCCGCAGCGCGGCGGCACGCACCGGCACACCCGCATACGCGAGCACGGCGTTTGTGCCCACCGAACGCATCAGCGTGGACTTGCCCGCCATGTTCGACCCGCTGATCAGGAGGAACCGGTGTTCAGGATCGAAGCCGATGTCGTTCCGCACACCCGACGCAAGCAGCGGATGTCCAAGCGCTCGCGCCTCGTAGGTAGGCGGCGCGTCCGCGGGCAAAAGCTCGGGCCACGCATACCGCTCACCATCCGCGGGATGTTCGTACGCGTACGTCGCCAGGGCGTTCAGCGCCTCGAACTCTCCCAAGGCCTCAAGCCAGCGGCGCATCTCCCCCGCATGGCTGCGCTTCCAGCCTGCGATCGCCATGGCGGCCTGTGAGCCTGCCGCTGTCAGCAGCGACAGCACGAAGAAGTACTCGCGCGTACGCTGCTCGAGGATCACCAGGTTCCCGTCAAGCTTCTTCAGCAGCGAGACGGCGCCCAGAGGCTCGCGCGCCACAGCCTGCAGATGATGTAAACGGACGCTCGAAAAGCGCTCCCGCTCAAGCAGCGCAAGCCCTTCAGAGAACAGCCTGACCTGCCCTTGGAGACGCGCGCTGCCTTCGAGCAAAGGCTTGATGCGCTTGCGGATGAGGAGAGCAAGCGCTGCTTGAACGCACAACACAAGCCCAAGGTTCTGAAGCACATCATGCCACGCGCTCACCTTGAAGATGCCGGCCACGACCAGCGCAACGACGGCAGCCGTCGTCGCCAGCAACGCATAGCGAAAGCCAGGGTGAATCGCCGGCGCGGCCTCTTCAAGCCAGCTATCCAGATAGCTGGCCGAGAGCTGTTGAAAGCTGGATGCGCCCAGCAGCGCGATGCGCTCGCGCAGGGAGGTCTGCGGCAGCAGCTCGCGTACTGCCTCCTGCCGTTCGAGCGCCTGCTGATGCGTTGCAGGCAGCAGCAGGTACCGCGCAAGACCACGCTCGCCAATGCCCGTGCGCACCGTACCCAGCATTGAAAACAGCGAGTGCGGCCCCGTGATGTCGAGGTCACGTGCAAACAGGTGCTGCGGGTCGGTTGGCAGCGCACCCTCGCCCGTGAGCTCCGTGTCAGGTTCCGAGCCGTCTGCTCGCGCAAGGTTGCTGACGTACAGCTTGATCAGCCGTTCGGCGCGTGAGACAGGCTCCTGCAGCCGGACAAGAAAGACGATCAGCGCAACTACGATGGCGAAGCTGACCAGCATCGGCCATGCCGCATGTCTGCCATGCAGCGAAATCGAAGTCTGAAACGCAATGACCATGACGACCGCAACCAGCGTCAGCACGGCACGACGTTGCTTTGCCTGCAGCCCGTCGTACGCCGCCTGGTGCTGCTGCCGGAGTTCGCGATAACGCGCGAGCACGTCGCCATGATCGGCCGGAACCTGGACCTGCTGGGACATCGGTTGGAGGTCCTCCCCTTTGGATGGTAGACTCACTCTCGTGCCGGGTCCTACGCGACGTAATCCCGCCAACCCCGCCAGGTCCGGAAGGAAGCAACGGTAACGGGCTAGTACGGGCGCAGTAGGTCGCCCGGCCATTCCTCTTTCGTTCCCAGGTAAATCAAGCAGAAGCAACAGCGCCCTGATCGAGGGCGGCGACCACTTCGGCGTGGGGTGGAAGTGCTGCGGCGCGCAAGCTGCATGGGACGAGCCTCGAACGTCTGCGCGCGACAGCGCCTCCACCCCATGAGGTGGCGCCCGTCCTGCGTTAGGACGCAGTTGCCTTTGCACGGCGTATTCTTGGGTAGACTGTGGAACGACGAGGTGAAGGGTTTGAGTCTTACGTTGAAGCCGGTGGCGCGGGTCCGGGCCAAGATTAGTTCGGTTGGGGCCTATGTTCCGCCAAAGTTGCTGACCAACCAGGACCTCGAAAAGATGGTCCAGACCAACGATCAATGGATTCAGGAACGCACCGGCATCCGCGAACGCCACATTGTCGAGCCGGGCGTTGCGACCAGCGACCTGGCCGTCGAAGCGGCGAAGAGATGCCTGGAACGCCGCGGCATCGACCCCTCTGAAGTCGAAGTCATTATCGTGGCAACTGTCACGCCGGACATGTTCTTCCCCGCGACTGCCTGCCTGGTGCAGGACAAGCTCGGGATTCACGGCGCCTGGGGATTCGATCTCTCGGCCGCCTGCTCCGGCTTCCCCTACGCGCTGCAGGTGGGCGCGAAGCTGATTGAATCCGGTATGCACAAGAAGGTGCTGGTGATCGGCGCCGACGTGATGAGCTCGATCATCGATTACACCGACCGCACCACGTGCGTGATCTTCGGCGACGGCGCGGGAGCAGTGCTGCTCGAGCCCTGCGAGAACGACGAGATCGGCCTGGTCGACTACGTGCACGAGATCGATGGAGCCGGCGCGGTCTCGTTGAACATGCCAGGCGGCGGGTCGCTGCACCCCTCGACCGCTGAGACGGTCGCGGCCAAGATGCACTTTGTCCACCAGGATGGCGGTGCGGTGTACAAGTTTGCCGTACGCAAGATGGCCGAGGCAGCGGAGGCCGTGCTGACGCGCAACGGCCTGACCGGAAAAGATCTGAAGTGTTTCATCCCGCACCAGGCGAACAAACGCATCATTCTTTCGACGGCAGAGCGCCTGGGCATGTCCGAAGACTGCGTCGTCATCAACATCGACCGCTTCGGCAACACCACCGCTGCGACGATCCCGCTCGCGATGCAGACCGCGCTCGACGAAGGACGTCTGCAGAAGGGCGATCTGGTGCTGCTCGCGAGTGTGGGTGCCGGCTTCACCGTAGGCGCGACGCTGCTGCAGTGGGAGTTCTAGCGCAACCAGGGGCCCATGTCGGGGCTACGAACCGCAGGCATCCTTATGCTTACATCCGAGGGCCGCATCTTTGCTTTCAGGTGCCGCACTCGCCCGCGCGCGCCAGCGCTCCCACCCCGCGAAGTGGTCGCCACCCGCGCTCAGGGCGCACTTGCGGTTGCTTCTAGAACTTATCCCCGCAATTGTGCGTCTCACGTGCCATGGGAATGATGCTTGCTGTGGCGGGGCTGGCGGGACAGCATGGGGCTCTCGTTCATGTGATCCTGTCGTTAGGGATCTTTGGGATCTTTCTGGTCTCTATCGTCGATAGTTCATTTGTGCCGTTGCCGATCCCCGGTGTCACCGACATCATGCTGGTCCTGTACGCTGCGCAGCACGCCAACCTCTGGCTTCTGGTGGGTTCGGCGACGGTCGGCTCGGCGCTCGGCGGCTGGTTTTCCTACCGCGTAGGGCAGTCCGGCGGGATGGCGTTCATCGAGAAACGGACGCCGCCGCGCGTCTTCAAACGTGTGACCAAATGGATGGAGTCGCATGCAATCCTGGCGGTTGCGCTGCCTGCGCTCCTGCCGCCGCCGATGCCGCTCAGCCCGTTTGTGCTGGCTGCCGGCGCATTGAAGATGTCGATCCAGAAGTTCATGATCAGCTTCACCGCGAGCCGACTGCTGCGACACCTGATCGCCGCGTTCATCGGCGTGAAATTCGGCAAGCACGTCCTGGTCATCTGGGAGAAGTTTTCAGAGCGCTGGGGAACGCCCATCCTGATCGTGCTTTGGGCCTTTATCCTGATCAGCGTAGGCGTGGCCTTCTACCAGCTTTGGAATACGAGCCAGGGCATGAAAAAACAGGCAACCGCGTCCTGACGCTGGAAAAGCGCATACTTTGTGTGCGGTCGCAGCGCTTGCGCGCACAGGCTTCACCGGTAAACCTGGGCTTGTGGCGGCGCACAAGCGCTCCCACTCCTCCTGCTGGTCGCCGCCAGAGACCAGGGCGCACTTGCTGTTGTTCCTATATCTCCAGCATCGGCAGATCTCCCAGCGCTGGCAGAATGCCGGCATCCGCGGCAAGGCTGCGAAAGTGCGAGATGGCCTGCTTGCATGGGTTATCGAGCAGGTAGTGGATGTTTTGCGTCAGGTAGTGGCGGATGGTACCGGTCGGGATCGCGATGCGCGGAGCCCATTCCTCGACCAGCGCCTCGATGTGGTGCTGACCTCGCCGGCGCGAGGTATTGAGATCGAGAAAGAGCTGTTCACGCTCTTTCTGCGACAGGTGAATGTCGGCGCGGACAGCCCACACGGCCGCGACCCACGGAAGCTGTGTGTGCTGATTCCACAGCTCGGCGACGTCGTACCAGGTGCAGGGGCCTGTCTCCGCTTCGATGGTGCTGCGCTGTTCGAGCGCAAGCAGAGCGGGATCGCCGATCAAGAGCGCAGCATCGTTCCGGTGGAGCATGGCGACGGGATCGGCTGGGTGCGGGTTGAACGCAGGAGAGTTGTCAAAGAAGCGCTTCAGGATCAGCTCGGCATAGGCGACCGAGCTGCGCGAGGCAGTATCCGCAGCCACGGTCTCAATCTCTGCCAGCGGCTTCCTGGCGATGAGCTGAATGGAACGCACCTGCCGCAACGAGGCGATCGTGCAGCCCGGGACGATACGCAGCGTGGGGGTGAGCGCGGCGACCGGGATAAGTCCCAGGTCGGCTTCGCCGGCAAGCAGCTGGCGCGCGCACTCGGATGGCTGCGTGAGATGGATGGTGTAGCGCTCGGCGAGAAGGGCTTGATTCGGAGCGTGGAGGAAGTCCCACATGAGAGGTGCTGGGTTCAAAAAATCGATGGCGGCGACGCGAAGAGGCACAGGCCCAGTCTACCCGGCC
>CAXTUS010000013.1:34220-52450 GCA_964247475.1 uncultured Acidobacteriaceae bacterium
CGATCGACCCATACACCAGGGTGAACTCGATGTAGGAGAAAGCGTTTGATTCGCCGCCCGCAGCCGCGGTGTTGTTGCTCACCTGGGCATTGAAGGAAGTAATGGCGGCGTTCTTCAACTCGATCTTGAACGCCTGGCCGCCAGCGGTCGAGGACAGAACGCACGTCGCGAAGTGTCTTCCGGCGAAGTAAGGCTGGTAGAAGGATTGGAACTGAGACAGGGCGGCATGAACGGTCAGCGGCAGGTAGGACACCCTGCCGGACCCTGCCCCGGAGCCGCCGACATTGATCGGATCCGTGCTGCCGAGCGAGAAGTAGCTGAGGTTGGCAGAGGCCGTTCCACAGCTGAGGTTTGCAACAGGAGCCGCAAAGGCCGTAGCGGAGGAACCAAGCAGGAAAGCTGAGGACGCGAACAATGAGAGCAGGGATCGGGTCATAGGATTACTCCAGAGACAGAGCTAAGTTGCTGTGTGCGTCCATCTGAGTGCGCCCATCATAGAGGCGCCGGCTGCGCATGACTAGGAAAAAACCGAGCAGGTCGAAGCGCCCTCGGCCAGGGTCGCATTCCCATTGCGGCAACGATCTTCAGCCTAAGTTGGCCGTCGCGAGGAAAGCAGCCGGACCCGGTGATAGGCTCAGCCTCGTATTGCCGCAGCAAAGCGGTACGCGGAGGCAGGTTGATGGCGACGCAAGTGTCGGTCAGGGACGAGAACTCGTCGCATGTTACATCCGAGGTAAGCCGCCTGGCCTGGCTGGCGCTGGTCCTGACCCCGGGGCTGGGGCCAACCCGTATTCACCGGGCGGTCGAGATGCTGGGCGGCGATGCCGGACGCATCTTCGATATGCCGTTGACCGAGCTCGAAGGATTGAAGATCCCGGCGCACTCAGCGCAGTTTATCGGGGACGGCCGGGCGCGTGCCGCAGGTGAAAAAGAGGCGAAGCTGGTGTCGGATGCGGGTGCCGTGTACCTCACCCCAAAGGATGCCGGTTACCCTCAGCGGCTGCTCGAGATCTACGATCCGCCAGCCCTTCTGTGGGTTCGCGGCAACGTGCAGCTCCTCAGCTGGCCCGGAATCGCCGTGGTCGGAACACGTGCGCCCACGCCCTACGGCGCCGGGATGGCTGAACTCCTGTCGCGCGACCTCGCCAATCGCGGCCTTTCAATCCAGTCCGGGATGGCGCGCGGGGTGGACACGACCGCGCACAAGGCTGCACTCGATGCCGGCGGCAGGACGATCGCGGTTTGGGGAACCGGCCTCGACGTGGTGTATCCCAAAGACAATAAAAGGCTTGCGGAACAGATCGTGGCGTCGGGAGGAACCATCGTGACCGAATATCCGATGGGAACCTTCCCCGCACCGCAGAACTTCCCGATCAGGAACCGGACGCTCTCAGGGATCAGCGTCGGGGTTCTGGTCATCGAGGCGGCCGAGTACAGCGGCACCCGCATCACAGCGCGCTGCGCGATGGAGCAGAATCGCGACGTCTACGCGGTTCCGGGCAACGTGACCAACAAGAACGCATGGGGTCCCAACACGTTAATCAAGCAGGGCGCCAAGCTGACGGCGACGTGGGAAGACATCTGGGAGGATCTGCCCAGCCACGTGCGGCTTGAACTCGAGGCCTGGACCAGCCAGCGCGACGTCGGCAAGCCCGCGAAAGAGCGTCTTGAATCGAACCCGGGCGGCGCCGCATCTCTGTTCAACGAGCCCGCCGGCCCGGCGATGGGCGAGCACGAACGCCTGATCTATCAAAGGCTGCGGCACGATCAGCCGCTGCAGCTCGATGAGCTGATGGAGGAGATGGACGGGCAGCTTAGCTCGGCCGAGATCTTCACGGCACTCTTTGAACTCGAGCTTGCGGGACGCGTGAGATGCCTGCCCGGGAAGAACTACGTGCGAGCTTTTTAGCGCGCAGGTCTCCCCGGGAGCAACGGCAAGGCACCCTGTTAGAGTCGTCGAGCTGCTCGCAGACAGAGGGCTCGATCGGGGCGACCGGCACCGCCTGGGGGAGATCGAGCTGAACCGATTGAGGTCCTCGAGCGTAATGGAGGCATTGGCGCCGCTCCGGTAAGTCGTGTTAGGTTCCAATTGAAACGGGTGGGGCGATAGAGAACCGGCGGCGCCCAGGATCCTGTGGCTAGCAGTGTGGTTCGAATGAACGAAGGGAACTATGAGCAAATCACTAGTAATCGTCGAATCACCGGCGAAGGCCAAGACGATTAACAAATATCTCGGCGCGGATTTCCAGGTGGAGGCCTCGATCGGGCACATCATGGATCTGCCGAAGAACGACATTGGCGTGGAGCTAAAGCGACGGACGTTTGAGCCGACGCTGATCGTTTCGCCAGGCAAGGAAAAGATTGTAGAACGGCTGCAGAAGCTTGCGGCCAAGGCCGATAGCGTCTACCTGGCACCTGACCCCGATCGCGAAGGCGAGGCAATCGCCGCGCACCTCTCCATGCAGCTGAAGCCCATGCTGAAGAAGGGCGCCACGATTCAGCGCGTCACCTTTAATGAAATCACGCAGAAGGCAGTTAAGGCGGCCTTTCTAAATGCACGCGATGTGAACGAAAATTTGGTGGATGCGCAGCAGACGCGACGTGTTCTAGATCGCCTGGTGGGCTACCAGATCTCGCCTCTGCTCTGGGATAAGGTGCGCCGCGGGCTCTCTGCCGGACGCGTTCAAACAGTCGCCCTTCGGCTGATCGTCGAGCGCGAACGCGAGATCAATGCATTTGTGCCGGTCGAGTACTGGCTCATCGGCGCCAAGCTGAAGCCCGGGAAGGGCGAAGCGTTCACCGCTAAATTCACCGGGATCGATGGTGTAACGGCTCGCGTTTCAACCGGCGTCGATGCCGAGGGCAAAGAAACCTTCGTTTCAGGTGCGCTGCCCGACGGGGAGGCGACCGACGAGGTGCTGGCCGAGCTTGGCAAAGCCAGGTGGTCCGTGGTGAGCGTGGAGCGCAAAGAGCGCAAACGGAATCCAACCGCGCCCTACATCACGAGCAAGCTGCAGCAGGATGCGTCAAATCGCCTTGGCTTTAATGTCCGGCGCACAATGGGCGTGGCGCAAAGGCTGTATGAAGGGGTCGACATCAAGGGCGAAACGGTCGGCCTGATCACCTATATGCGTACCGATTCGACCCGCGTCTCGACCGATTCGGTCGCAGCGGCGCGCGAACATGTCCAGAAGACCCTCGGCGTAAAGTTCCTTTCCGCCCAGCCGATGGAGTACAAAGGCAAATCTGAAGCCCAGGATGCGCACGAAGCCATTCGTCCGACCAACGTCGCCTACACTCCAGACTCAATCCGACAATATCTAAGCGACGAGCAGTTCAAGCTCTATGACCTGATCTGGCGCAAGTTTGTTTCATCGCAGATGGCAGCGGCCGTCTTCGACAACACCACGATCGAGATCGCGGCAAAGGCTGCGCACACGTACGATTTCCGCATCAGCGGTTCGATCCTGGTCTTCAAGGGCTTTCTTGCAATCTGGAATGGTGGCTCCGAAGACACGATCCTGCCCGACATCAAGGCAGGCGACGCGCTGAACCCGTTGTCGATCGATCATGAGCAGAAGTACACCGAGCCGCCTCCGCGATTCAACGAGGCATCGCTGGTGAAGACGCTCGAAGAGAAGGGAATCGGACGTCCCTCCACCTACGCCTCGATCATCAACACGATTCAGGATCGCGACTACGTCAAGAAGATCGGCAAAAACTTCGTCCCGACCGAAATCGGTATGGTGGTCACCGAACTGCTGGTGAAGAACTTCCCCTATATCTTCGAGACCGGCTACACGGCCAAGCTCGAAAGTGAACTCGATGCCGTCGAGGCCGGACAGGAGCGCTGGACCGACCTGCTCGACGGCTTCTATGGGCACCTTGAAAAAGAGCTCGCCGTCGCTTCAGACACGATGGAAGATGTGAAGCGCCGTGAAGAGCCCACCACCGAGGTCTGCGATAAGTGCGGTTCGCCGCTGGTGATGAAGTGGGGCAAGTTCGGCAGCTTTTACTCCTGCAGCGCTTTTTCGCGGGAGAAGGCACAGACAATTGCCGCCGGGCCGTGGAAAAAAGATCCCAAAGCCGTACTCAAGAAGGTGCTCGGCAGCTTCCACTTCCCCATGATCGTGAAGGCATTGCACGGCGATCAGATCGCCTACGAGCAGCAGGTGCCGGACGCCAAGGAGTTTGCCCGGGCTGTGGCCGCAGCGCAGCTGAAAGCCAAGAAGGTGACCGCTGAACCGGTCTCCTGCGACTTCACCAAGGAGAACTTCGCCGCTAAGCCTGACCTCTCGGCACCCGGCGCCGACGAGGCACCGGAGGAGGAGTTCTGCGACAACTGCGGCCGCCTGATGGTGCTCAAGAACGGTCCCTGGGGTCCCTTCATGTCCTGCCCGGGCTACTCGGACGATCCTCCTTGCAAGACCATTCGCAAGCTCACGCAGAAGGTGCAGACCAAGCCTCCGGTGACGCTCGACGAGCCTTGCCCGAAGTGCGGCAAGCCCCTGCTGCAGCGCGACGGGGCGTACGGCGAGTTCATCGCATGCTCGGGTTATCCAAAGTGCAAGTACGTGAAGCAGGATCTGCTCGACGTCAAGTGCCCAAAGGATGGCGGCGACATCGCGGTGCGCAAGACCAAGCGCGGCGATACCTTCTATGGCTGCGTCAACTACCCGAAGTGCGATTTCTCTTCAAACCTGAAGCTTGTGAACGAGACCTGCCCGGTCTGCGATTCAGCCTACCTGGTCGAGTACGGCAATCGCGAGGGCACCTACCTGGTGTGCCCGAACAATCGTGAGTTCCTGCCCAAGCGCCGTCCGAAGAAGGGTCAGCCTGCCGAGGTGCCGACCACGCCGGAGTGCACCTACGAACGGCTGATCGGACCGCCCAAGGCGGTGACCGCGGTCGAGGAGGAGGTTGCGGTCGGGGCCTGAACCAGGCCTTCACCCCCGATCTCGACCTGACAGGCACGTCTCGATTGCTTTGACGATCGATCATGAGGTCGCCCCGTAAGCCAAGCCAAGGACAGCTCCGGGTTGCGCCTCTTGCTCGTGGCGTCGCGTAGCGTTCCGAGCCAGTCAAGCTATCTGGCTACGCACGGCCACTCGGGCGGATCCCCAGTCGCCACCCCCCGCCGTAGATCGAGGCTACCCTTCGGACGCGTCCTGCGTCGGGATCTCCGTGCAGGATCGTCAGAAGCTGTGCTGTCGGTCTGCCCTGCACGATCCGCAGGAGCCCCCGCCGGCATCTCAATCAACCATGGCAAATCGGAAAAGTGTTGTGCTGTCCCTCGTGCTGACGTTCTTTCTTGGGCCTTTCGGCATGTTCTACAGTACCGTTTCAGGAGCGCTCATCATGCTGGTGCTCTACATCGGACTCGGGATTATCACCTTTGGATGGGCACTCGCCGTGCTTCATCCGCTTGCGATGATCTGGGGAGCGGTTGCAGCCGATCGCGCAAACCATGAGTGACGTCCGGCCGCTGTGCTTCGCCGTCACCCCCTTTGTCCCGGGGTAGGCGCTGCCAGCGACGATCCCGCCGGAAAAGTGGTAAATTTGGGACCTTGGAGGTACGCGATGCCCCTCTTCACACGGCGCAACTTTCTTCGCACCAGCCTCGCGGCGGGTGCGCTGGCCGGTACCGGAACTCTTCCCCTGCTCGCTCAGCCCAGAACCGCCACCGACATGGTGCAGCTTGGACGTTCGCAGGTTAAGGTGACGCGGCTCGCCTTCGGCACCGGCAGCTTCAGTGGCCAGGTTCAGCGTCAACTCGGTCAGGACGGCTTCACCAGGCTCGTCCGCTATGCCTATGATCACGGCATCCGCTTCTTTGAGACTGCCGAATCGTACGGGCAGATGCACGAGATGCTGGGCGTTGCGCTTCAGGGCATTCCCCGCGACAGCTACCAGTTGATGTCGAAGGTGACGACGCGCGAGGGCATCGACCCGCAGGCCAAGCTCGATGACCTCAGGCGCCGCGCGAAGACCGAGTACTTCGACGTCATGCTGCTGCACTGGCAGCACACCAGCGACTGGCCGGACGAGTCGAAGCGCTGGGCGGATGCGATCTCTGAAGCGCAGGCGAAGAAGGCCGTGATCGGCCGCGGCGCCTCAGTGCACGGCCTGCCGGCGCTGCGTGCCATGCCCGGCGACGACTGGCTGCAGGTCGCCATGATCCGCGTGAACCACAAGGGCACGCGCATGGATGCCGAGGACTTCAACACGGATGGCCCGGGCAACGTCGCCGAGGTTGTCAAGCACGTGCACCAGGTGCGTGGCGAAGGCATGGGGGTAGTGGGTATGAAGCTGATCGGCGAAGGAGTCTTCAACCACGCCGACCGCCAGGCAGCCATGCGCTTCGCCTTCCGAAACGCTGGTGTCGACTGCGTGACGGTAGGCTACAAGTCCACCGCCGAGATCGACGAAGCGATGGCGAACATGAACGTGGCGCTGGCGTAGGCGCAGCAGTAGCGGCAAGCGCGTCCGAACGACAGACGGCGCTTCTTCGTGGGGTGTTGGGCTTTGCGTCGCCATGCGAAGCGCCCAACACCCACAAAGTTAGTTGGACAAAATTGAGCCTTAACTGGGCCGTAACTGGATTCCCTTAGCTTTATTCCTCATCCCCGCGAAGCTTGGCGATCACGCCAAAGTCCTCAAGGGTAGTGGTGTCTCCGGTGACCGTGCCGGTCGTGGCGAGTTCACGCAGCAGGCGACGCATGATCTTGCCGGAGCGCGTCTTTGGCAGCTGCTGGGTGAAGCGCAGATCGTCCGGCCGGGCCAGCGCTCCTATCTCCTTCGCGACCCACTGACGCAGCTCCTGCTTCAGCGCGTCCGAGGGCTCGTGGCCATCTTCGAGCGAGACGAAGGCCGCAATTGCCTGGCCTTTCAGGTCGTCAGGACGACCCACGACGGCGGCTTCGGCAACCTTCGGGTGCGCCACCAGCGCGGACTCGATCTCCATCGTGCCAAGCCGATGGCCGGAGACGTTGATGACGTCGTCGACCCTGCCCATCAGCCAGAAGTAGCCGTCCTCGTCACAGCGTGCGCCGTCGCCAGTGAAGTAGGCGCCCGGAATCTCAGAAAAGTACGCCTGCCGGTACCGTTCAGGGTCGCCGTAGATGGTGCGTGCCAACGAGGGCCACGGTCTGCGGATAACCAGCAGACCCCCTTTGCCGCGAGGCACGGGCGCGCCCTCCTTGGTAACGATTTCGGGCAGAATTCCGAAGAAGGGAAGCGTCGCCGAGCCAGGCTTGGTCGGCACCGCGCCAGGAATGGGAGCAATCATGTGCGCACCCGTTTCGGTCTGCCACCAGGTGTCGACGATCGGGCAGCGCTCCTTGCCGATCATGCGGTGGTACCACATCCACGATTCCGGATTGATGGGTTCGCCGACCGTCCCGAGCAGGCGCAGCGAAGCAAGCGAGTGCTTGGCCACGAACGAGTCGCCCCACTTGATGAAGGCGCGAATGGCCGTTGGCGCGGTGTAGAAGACCGACACTTGATGATCATCGACAATCTTCCAGAAGCGGTCGTTTTCCGGCCAGTTTGGCGCACCCTCGTACATCAGCGTGGTCGCGCCGTTCTGCAGCGGACCGTAAAGGACATAGCTATGCCCTGTGACCCAGCCAATGTCCGCCGTGCACCAGTAGACGTCTGAATCCTTCAGGTCGAAGACGTACTTCGAGGTCAGGTACGTGCCTACCGAGTAGCCGCCTGTGGTGTGTACAAGCCCCTTCGGCTTGCCGGTGGTGCCGGAGGTATAGAGGATGTAGAGCGGATCCTCGGCGTCCATGGGTTCGGCGGGGCAGGTGCCATCGACGGTCTTGAGCGCTTCATCGAGCCACAGGTCGCGGCCATCGGTCATCGCCGTCTGGCTGCCGGTGCGGCGATGAACCAGGACGTGCTTGACTGAAGGGCATTTGGTCAGTGCTTCATCGACGATCGCCTTCAGGCGGACCTCTGAGCCGCGGCGCCAGGAGCCGTCCTGGGTCAGGATGGCGACGCACTCTGAATCGTTGACCCGGTCCGAGATGGCGTGTGCCGCGAAGCCCCCGAAGACGACCGAATGGATCGCGCCAATACGTGCGCAGGCCAGCAGCGCAATCGCCAGTTCCGGGCACATCCCCATGTAAATAGCAATCCGGTCGCCTTTGCGCACACCCAATGTGTGCTTCAACACATTGGCGAAGCGCTGCACCTGGTCATGGAGTTCACCGTAGGTCAGCGTCTGAACTTCGCCGGGTTCGCCCTCCCAGATGATGGCCGGCTTGTCCTTGCGGCCGTTCGTCACATGGCGGTCGACGCAGTTATGGCAAAGGTTCAGCTTGCCGCCCGTGAACCACTTTGCGGAGCTGATATCGCCTTCAACCACTGAGCTGAACGGGGTGAACCAGTCGAGTTCAAGTGCGGCTTCGGCCCAGAACTCGTCGGGCGAGTCGATGCTGCGCCGATACATCGCCTCGTACTCGGTGAAGGAGCGAATATGTGCTGCGGCAGCAAACTCGGCTTGCGGCGGGAAGACGCGGTTCTCCCGCAACATGGAGTTCATGTGCTCTGAAGGAAGATCGAGCGGGGCTACATTCGGCAAGAGGCTGTCCTTTCCGGCTATGGCCGCTCGAAGGGAACGAGCGGCAACAGGGAGAAGGTTATCCCACGTGCGCTTTCAGCGGCAATTCTGATCTCGGGAATGTGGGAGCTGACGGCGCATTTCTGTTCACATTCGCCAAAGTATTGGCCGATGAGGTACAAAGAGCACGCATCTCATGTCCATACAACGATGTTCGTCCATCGAAGACGACAGAGAACGAACGACGCGGACAAGATAGGGAGTAGACATGCTTGCTTTTCTGGATCGAGATCGATCCATTGCGCCTGAAGGTTATAGCCGTTGGCTGGTTCCTCCCGCAGCTCTTGCGATTCACCTCGCCATAGGCCAGGTTTATGCGTTCTCAGTCTTCAAGACGCCGTTGATCCAGTACTTCACCGCCTCAGTAGGCGCGGCGAACATCAACAAAGATATTGGCTACATCTTCTCTGTTGCGATTGCCTTTCTGGGTATCTCGGCGGCGCTGTTCGGTGCGTGGCTTGAGAAAGCAGGGCCGCGCCGCGCCATGTTTTACGCGGCGATCTGCTTCAGCGCAGGCTTTCTGATCGCTGCGCTCGGGGTCAGCATGCACAGCCTGCTGCTGGTCTACCTTGGCTATGGAGTCGTGGGCGGCATCGGTCTGGGACTTGGGTACATCTCGCCGGTCTCAACGCTGATCAAGTGGTTTCCGGACCGTCCCGGGCTGGCGACCGGGCTTGCCATCATGGGCTTCGGCGGAGGCGCCATGATTGGCAGCCCCTTGGGGAACCAGCTGATGGCGCACTTCAAGGCCGCAGGCCAGGCTGCGAACCCGATCTCGCCTACCTTTGTAACCATGGGCGTGCTCTACTTCATCTTCATGATGTTCGGCGTCTTCACCATCAGGGTGCCGCGCGAAGGCTGGAAGCCCGAGGCGTGGACCCCCAGCAACAAGTCGAATGCGCTGATAACCACCCACAATGTCGATGTAGGGGGTGCGATCCGGACGCCCCAGTTCTACCTGCTCTGGATCGTCCTCTTCTGTAACGTGACGGCGGGCATCGGAATCCTTGAAGATGCGAGCCCCATGATCCAGGACTTCTTCAAAGGCCACATCCTGGCAGTCGCGGCGGGCGGCTTTGTGGGCCTGCTGAGTATCTTCAACATGGCCGGCCGCTTCTTCTGGGCCTCCATGTCGGATTTCCTGGGCCGTAAGCCAACCTACTTCATCTTCTTTGCCCTGGGTGCCGCGCTGTTCTTTGGCCTGCCCCTTACCCGCCAGGACCACGTCAATTCGGTGCCCCTCTTTGTAGCCACCGCAGCGCTGATCATCTCCATGTATGGCGGCGGGTTCGCAACGATCCCGGCTTATCTGAAGGATCTCTTCGGCGGTTATAACGTGTCTGCCATACATGGCAGACTTCTGACAGCCTGGTCGACGGCGGGCATCGTAGGTCCTCTGGTGGTCAACGGGATTCTAGACCACTACGTCAAGAACCACCTGAACAAGCAGGATGCCTACCCCACGATCCTGCACATCATGATGGGTCTGCTGCTGGTCGGCTTTGTGGCAAACCTGCTGGTTCGGCCGGTCGCCGAAAGGCACTGGATGAAGGAGCAGAACCTGCAGCCGGTGGGATCAGGTCACTAGAGGCAACGATCGCTGAACCTCGCTGTCAGCTCGCTCAAGCAATGAAAGGAAGCCGAAATGGCGGATACAAGCGTCAACAAGTCGTCAGGGGTACTCATCGCGGCGGCGTGGCTGCTGGTGGTTGTACCAACCGGTTGGGGATTGACCTACACCGTTCAGAATGCGCTGAAGCTGTTCACCACGTCAGCGCCGGCAGGCTCTGTCCAGCCCACTCTGGCACCGATCTCTCCAAAATAGAACGTCGCGTGCGTTAACCGATTGCGATCGCGCCAAGCGGAGAGTAGCGTCTGAGATGTTGCGGACGTCACTCTCAGAGCTTCACGTGAACGCAGGCGAAGATGCAGGATATTGTCATTGTAGGAGTCTTCCTGGGCATGTTGCTTTGCCCCTGCTTCTTGGCAATGCGCTCAAACGGCGCAAAACCTGGGCCATTTTCAACTCCCGTCGTACAGAAGTCTCGCACGGGCGGCGAATAGCTCAACTTTCGCACGCATGCAATGCCGGCCCAGTCATGGAACGTGCCATAGTAGCCCTGTGAATTTTCCTGTCGGCGCCATGATCGGGTTCTTCCTGGGCTTCGCGTTCGGCGTAGGTTGCGCGCTTGCCGTCATGTACTCCATCTACATGGGCGGCTATCGCGTCGCCGTCAAAGAGATGAGGGCGCCCCAGCAGACGGAGAGACTGCGCAAGGCACTGGCCGGGCTTCAGCAATCCTCTAAATAGGAAGCAGTCTGTGCCCTTAGATAGGGCAGAGCCTCCAGCCGTCGAAGCTGGCACCGGCTGGAGGTCCTGGGCCCGTCCGATCAGGACGTAAAGCTGAGACAAAGCCAGCCGGAATTCGCTGCCTCGGTCCGCTGGCGGCGCATACAACGGTCTACGCAGCCCTGCGTGAGCCACGGCGTCAGGCGTGGATACGCTGGTGCCAGTCCCAGGCACTCGCGACGATGGCATCAAGATCACTGAAGTGCGGCGACCATCCGAGATCACGCTTGATCGCGTCAGACCCCGCCACCAGCACCGCCGGATCGCCGGGACGGCGTTCCTTGAACTGCACAGGGATGGGATGTCCGGTGATTCGCCGTACGGACTCGATCACCTGGAGGACGGTGAAGCCCTGCCCGTTGCCGATGTTGTACACCATGGACGGCCGGTTTTTGAGAGCCTCGAGAGCAAGCAGGTGCGCGTCGGCAAGATCCCGCACGTGGATGTAGTCGCGGACACAGGTTCCGTCGGGAGTGGGATAGTCCTGGCCATAGATATTGATCGACTCGCGACGCCCAAGCGCCACATCAAGGATCAGCGGGATGAGGTGCGACTCGGGTTCGTGGTTCTCCCCATACCCTTCAATTGCCCCGGCGACGTTGAAGTAGCGGAGCGCCGCGAAGCGGAGACCGTGCGAGGCGCTCTGCCACCGCATCATGTGCTCGGAGAGCAGCTTCGATTCGCCATACGGGTTCGTCGGGGCAAGCCTCGCGTCCTCAAGGATCGGAGTCTTCTCCGGCTCTCCGTAGCAGGCGGCGGTTGAGGAAAAGACCAGCTTGTCGTGACCGGTCGCGAGCATCGCCTCGAGCAGGCTGAGCGTTCCCGCAGTGTTGTTGCGGAAATAAAGCTCGGGGTACTTCATCGATTCACCGGCCTCGATCAGGGCGGCGAAGTGCATCACTCCGTCGAACTTGCCCTGGTCGAGGGTGCTCTCGAGCAGGCCCCGGTCGGCGAGGCCGCCCTCCACAAGAACCGCCTTTTCAGGTACCGCGGAGCGCCGGCTGTGACAGAAGTTGTCGTAAATTGTGACATCGTGCCCTTGGCTGAGCAGCATGCGGCTGACGGTGCCGCCGATATATCCGGCGCCTCCGGTGATCAGAACCTTCATTTTTCCCTCGTTTCAGCGGAACTACTCCAAGCTAACAGGGTTCAACTCCAACAAAAGTAGCAGACCGTATAGCGCCGGAGTTGCGTCCCGTGACGCCGAAAGCCGCGTACCAAAGTGTTACTTTGGTTTTGCCCATCCAGGGAAAGACCGGGCGAAAACCTTGAAGAACTTCGCACACAGATTTAGGTCTATCCCTCTGTGCAGTTTATCCTTTTGTTACCAGGTGTGACTTCGAGGGATTGTGTCAGATTACGGGCTGCACCGCGCATCACACCAGCATGGATCGCAGGACCGTCCCTCTTGGGGCAGCCGGTATCTATGCTCCGTCACGAGGCGGCCGTTGGCCCTTCTTTCATAAGCTTCTCAGGTCTCGCCGAACGGTGTGCGGGACCCTTCGCAAAGGATCTTCGAATCATGTCGAACCCTCTCCGCAGCGCGAACGCTCAGGCTCAGGATCTCCAGTTCACCCACTTTGGCGTGCTGAATACGGGAAGCCAGGGCAAAGGATCCCTGTTCACGGCAATCGGTCTCAATGTGCTCCTGGCGCTGATCGCGATCATCATCAGCGCAGCTGCGGTCAAACGTGGCATCGAGCGCAACCGGCTTGAAAGCCTGACCTACGTTGCGGTGAAGCCGCCGGAGCCGCTGCCGAAGCCCAAGGTCGTGCTGCCGAAGGTCCCGCCGACTCCCCCGGTGGTCCGGCCCGTAGAGCCCAGGGTCGTCCTGCCCAAGGTAGAGCCGGTCGAGGCGCCTAAGCCGATCCCCGTAGCTGCCCCCAAGCCGACTCCGGCAGTCGCGCCCGCACCCCCGAAGGTGGTTGAAGCAGCGGCCGCGCCAAAGCCGATGCCCGTCAACCTGGGCAAGGCTGCCTCGGTGGTCAATCATGACGTCCACCCGACCGCAGTGGCGCTCGGTTCGGCCAGCAACCCGATCGCTCCCTCGAATCGCCCCGCTACAGCCTCCGTCAACCTCGGTCAGCGAGGCCTTCCGGGTATGCCCGCGGCGAACAACGGCGGGGGACCGCCGGCCAGCGCCGTGAATCTTGGTTCAGGACAGCCGAACGGCAGCATGGGTGGAACCGGATCGCGTGCCATCGCCGGGGTCAAGCTGGGCGGTGTCACAGGCGGCACTCCCGGCGGTACCGGCAATGGCATCGGCTCCCGCCCGGCACAGGTTTCGCTTGGACAGGCGCCGCCTCCCCCAACAGCCACGACCGCGTCGCTGGCTCGGACGCCGGTGCAAAAAGGTCCGCAGGTGCTCTTCAAGCCCCGCCCCGTCTACACGCCGGAGGCAACCGCCGCACGCATCGAGGGTGTGGTCTCGGTCAGGATCCGAGTCGCGTCAAGCGGCGCCGTGTCAGTCGTCGGTGTGACCGCGGGTCTTGGCCACGGTCTTGATCAATCCGCCGTTCGCGCCGTGGAGGGAACGCGCTTCAAGCCTGCGGTCGACGCCAGCGGGAACCCGGTTGACTGGGAAGGCGTGGTAAATATCTCCTTCCAGATGGCAGGCTAAGGGATACGTCTGCACGGCGAGTCAAATAAGATGGAGATTCCGGATCCTCGGGGAACCTTCAGGGTGGTTACTGGATCGAGAGCGACGCAATCTGTTGGGGCTGTAGACAAATAGGAGCTGTACAAATGATCGCAAGGACAAAAATCGTCTCAGGATTCACGCTTTCTCTTCTGATCGCCTCGGCGATGCCCGGCCATGCAGAGGGCCTGGCGATCTTTAAGAAGAAGCCACCGGTCCAGGGCAAAGTTCTCACCCCGGCGCAAAGCGCGCTGATCGACAAGGCGATTCTTCGGGAAAAGAACGTCATCAAGGTGGTCAAGGAACGGGCACCACTCGTCGAAACCTACATCCAGAACATGCGGCCCGATCCGGTCATGCGACAGGTGCCGGAGTCGGACGAGCACTTCCTGGGACGTGTCGAATTCAGCAAGATCATCGGGGACACGGCGTACCAGGCCGGGCCGAAGGTGAATGAGAAGCAGAGCAAGCTCGGCTTCTTCAAGAACTCCATGGGGTTCCTCGGAGGTCTCGGAGGCTCCCTGCACCTTGAATTCCATGAGGCTGGCTTCGTGCAGATGCTGCTCATGGATTCGAACAGCTTCGACAAGAACCACTACAACTTCTTCTTTGTTCGCAACGACTTCCTTGGCAATACGCCGACCGCCGTCTTTGACGTGACCCCCGCCGGCGGCAAAAATGATCGTGGCCGCTTCTTTGGCCGCATCTGGGTCGAGACCCGCGACGGCAACGTCGTCCGCTTCAATGGCGACTTCGCAGGCTCCGAAAAGGACTACAGCGAGTTCTTCCACTTCGACAGCTGGCGCACGAACGTACAGCCGGACCTTTGGCTGCCGACCAGCTTCTATGTTGAGGAGAGCGATCCGAAGAGCCAGACCAGCACCCTCAAGTTCAAGGCGATCAACCACATCTGGGGATACGCCCTGAAGGTTCCGGCGCGTGAAACCGAGAACACCTCGCTCGAGGTGGTGGGCGCACAGGACGTCTCGAACGATGCCCAGGATCTGAGCCCGCTGGCCGCGCAGCGCGCCTTCTCGAAGCAGGCCGAGGACAACGTGGTCGAGCGTCTCTACCAGGCCGGTCTGCTTGACGCGCCAAGTGAGTTCGACAAGACTCTCGAGGCGCTTGCGAATAACATCCTCGCCTACAACCAGATCGCAACCAGCAGCCCGATCCATGTGCGGACCCTGTTGACGGAACCGCTTGAGTCGCTCGCAGTGGGCAACACGATCATCCTTTCGAAGAGCCTGATCGACACCACTGCGGTCGTGACGACCGACGGCGCGCAGCAGATGGGCAATTTGAACGCGCTGCTCGCCTTCCAACTCGCGCACATCCTCAGCGGTCACCGCCTGGATACCAAGTACGCCTTCAACGATCGTCTCCTCTTCCCGGACAACTCGTCGTTCAAGAAGATCCCCATGCACCATACGGCTGCCGACAACGCGGAAGCGGCGAAGAAAGCTGTGGAACTGCTGAGCGCCAAGGAACTGGTGGACGGGCAAAGATACTTCGGGCTCTACCTGCAGCAGCTGCAGGTTCGGGTCAAGGCGTTGAAGAGCCTCAGTGAGCCGATGATCGGGGATGGCCTGGTGAAGAGCGATACCGACCAGACCTTCTGGATGTCCGCCATGCTCCCCAAGGGCGAAAAGCTGGACATGCGCAACCTGAAGCAGCAGGCGGCAGAGCCGCTCTCTGCCTTCCTTCGCTTTGATCCCTGGACCGACCAGGTGGTGACCCTGCATACGGCGTTCGAGCCCATCCTGAGCGCAAGCGACAAGATGCCGTTCGAGGTTTCGCCGGTCTACATCAAGCTCTCCTACTGGAAGCCGCCCGTCGAAGCGGCACCCGCAGCCAACGGCGCGGCCCCCGCAGCAGGAACGGCTCCCGCTGCAGACCCCAACGCTCCCGCCGCAGACCCGAACGCTCCCGCCGCCGCAGCACCGGTGAACGATCCGACTGCTGCCCCGGTAGCAGACCCGAACGCACCTGCGGCTGCGCCCCAGACAGCGCCGCCCCCGGCTCCTCAGCAGTAACGGTCAGCTGGCCCTGGCAACAGGGCCGGCTTGCCCTTGCGGCCGGCAGCAGATCGCCGGCGCGCAAAGCTTGGGAGCGAAGACGCAGGGATGACGATGGACTTGGTTTCGCGCCGGGATGTTGATGCTGGTAAGAACCGGATCGTTGATTTCTTTGGAGATGTGAAGTAATGAAGAACTATCTACTGGGCCTCAGTTTGACCGTCCTGGGGGTGTCAGCGCTCCAGGGACAAGCCACATCAACAGCCAGCCGGCAGTTTGATCTGCAAGCCGGCGGCGGAGTGGTGCTCGCCAAGTCCGACTACTACTCACAACTGGCCAAGGGCGGAGCTATCTATGCCACGCTCGACCTCACCTATCACTGGGGTGGTGAGATCGACTTTCGCCAGGCGAACGCCAATGGCAATCCTTCGTACGAGCGGACCTACGAGGCAGGCGTCCGCTATCACCGCACCTACGGCCGCTTCGCGCCTTATGTCAAGGGCATGTACGGCCGCGGCGTCTTCAACTTCGTCGCGGGCAACACTGTCGTTGCCAACCTTGCCTACAACGAGTTCGCGCTCGGTGGCGGAACCGACTACCGCCTGCTGCCCTGGCTGAACGTCCGCGCGGACTACGAATACCAGCACTGGCTCAGCTTCCCACCGAACGGCCTCACGCCGCAGGTGATCACCATCGGCGCGGCTTACCATCTTCCCGGGGGACTAAGAAGGGGCAATCGCTACCGCTAAGCGACCGCCCCCGTCCCTTTCTGCTGCCCTGAAACTCGAACGCCTAGAAGTGATATGCGATGCCAATAGCAGGCATGCTGGTCAGCATGTAGCGATTCGTATTGAACGCATCCCTGAACTGCGGCGCCTTGCCGACCAGGCCGTGATACTGCAGGCGAACGTCGAAGCTTGGGCTGATCTCATAAGCCACGCCGCCGCCGAACATGCCGGCAATGCGGGTGTTTGAGGTGGCGTCCAAGGTGCCCGTCCCATCAAGAATCGGCGTGTAGAAGATCCCGCCAACTCCCACTTCAACAAACGGGTTGTAGTTCTTGAAGGTCAGCCCGTAGACGTAGCCGACCGTGCCTTCCTGCTGCCGCGTGTGGATGGGGAAGTGGGTGTAGTTATTGAGGGTGAAGTAGTTCGTGTTTTGAGCGAAAGAGTAGTTGGCTTCAAGCGCGCTATGGGGCGTAAGCAGATAGCGATAGCTTGCCAGGACACCGCCAGTTTTGCTGGGCTGGAGAGTGATTGCATTGCCATGGACCGTCGGATTGATGAGGCCAAGGCCGCTGATACTAATGTCCTGCCGGCTCTCCTGCGCGTGCATGGCGCTCGCTGAAAGGACCAGTGCGCCCAACAAAATCGTCTTCTTCATTTCTTTCTCAAGCCCTCTCAAGATCACGCGGTTCACCCTCTTGGACGCTCACTGATTCCGATGGTTATAGGACGGGGTGGGGTGAATACGCTCTTGGTTATTGTACCCGCTACCTTGGCGGCCAAGTCCCGGGCGGCCGCAAAAAGGGCCAGAGCGCGCGTAAGCGGCTCCAGCCCCCGGGCCTTCATGGAACAGGGATCTAGCTTGCGAGCGGCGGAGGCGGGGGCGCCTGATCGCCGTCGTGGTGCTGCTCCCGGCGCTCCCGCATCTTCGCCTGCATCGCGTCGTACTTGGTCCTCTGATCATCGTTCAGTACCGCCTTGACCTTCGTCTCCTGGGCGTCGTGGATGTCCTTCATCTTCGCGCGGCGGTCCGGCCCGGCGGTCGAGCTATCGCTGCGCAGAGCCATCATCTGCTGACGGCTGTCATCCTCGATGGCCTTAATTTGGGTCACCTGGTCAGGTGTCAGGTTCAGTGCCCTGGTCATGTGATCAAGCTGGCGCTGCTGCATCTCGGGTCCGCCCCGGCCGCGGCCAGGCCCGTCCTGCTGCTGAGCGGGCGGAGGTGGAGGCGCGGACGAATCCTGCGCGAAGAGTGGTGCGCTGAGAGCGGCCGCACAGGTAAGCGCAAGGAGCACGCGGCGGGTAAGGGAAGAAGGCATTGCAGTCATAAAGAAGCTCGCTTTCTGAAGCTGGTCCGGTTCGCGGAGGCGGGGAGTCGACTCCGTGATCATTCGCTGCCGGTACAGACGTAATTTCACCAGAAATGTTCCGGTAGCAGCCTCTTCCGGGTTCGTCACCAGTCGCCACGCCATGATGCGCCCGGCGCCCGCGCATCGCTTGCAAATGTTCGTTGCCTTCTAAATAGCAAGTCTTCTAAATCGCAAGTCTTGTAAGTGGCAAATCCTCTGACCTGGCAAGTCCTGTTGAAACGGCAAGTCCTCTCACCAGGCAGGGCCCTCACCTGCATCACCCGGTTTGACCCCTGCGCACGCGGGACATATCATGATCAAAGCGGCCCTCGTGATGAGACACAGGATCGAGGCGCGGCTGACCCTCCCTCCACACACCCGGCGGTGTAGCTCAGATGGTTAGAGCGACGGACTCATAACCCGTAGGTCGGCAGTTCGCTTCTGCCCACCGCCACCCACGCCCCCCCCCCAGAAGTCGATTTGGCGCCCCCGCGGGGGCGGGGGCCCGGGGGGGGGGCGGG
>CAXTUS010000014.1:0-1728 GCA_964247475.1 uncultured Acidobacteriaceae bacterium
CGTTCGGCGAGCCTGCGCAGCTCTGCGGCGGCGAAGCGCAAGGCCTCCGAGCCGTTGCGCCGGACGTCGGGCATGACTTCGTCGTTGAGGTAGCCGACTACGCGACGAAGATCTTCTTCGACCTGCGTTGCGACACCGCGAATGCGTTCTTCAAACGGCCGATGCGCCGAATCTGTGGGCATGTTGCTCCTCCTGTGCCGGTTCTGGCGAGCCTTAGCGCCGGTGCCGACTAGGGCAATCTCTCTTATCCTGCGCCTAAGCGGAGGCCGCTGTGAAGCCCGACCGGCCAAATTTCGAAGAGGCATATTGTGCGCCGGCATGAGCTGAAAGCGGTGAGCGCTCGTTCACTGGCAGCCCCCAGTATGAGAGGGACGAACCAGCCTGGCTATTGGACGACGGAGGCAGAGCCAAGGTGGTAACCGGTTTCGACTTTGTGTGCGCCGGCTTCGCCGGCTGACCCGTGCCTGAAGCGACACAAAGCCATCAGCGGACAACTCACCTCGAGGGCAAGGCGTCCCAAGGTTACGGGTGGTGATGACGGAAGGACTCTCAAGCGCAGGCTGCGCCTCTTCTTTGCAACATTTTCAATCCGGTAGGTAGATCGAAGGCATGCGGATCCCGCATTGTCGACGGTCGGGATCTTTTCTGAAAAACCTTAGGACCCAGTAGTAGTAAAGGACAAGCTCTTGCCGAATTTCATCTTGACTACGACCTCCGGGCGTCGCGCGCTTCTTGCCTCTTCGCTTCTCGCATCCGCGATTCTGCCGGGCGTCGCCCTTGGGCAAGCCGAGACTACCGAGGCGCCGGTGTCCCAACACTTCCTGTTTGGCTCAGTCGCCTATCAGCCTATCCCTGCGCCATCCGGGAGTGCTTCTTCCCCGGCGGCATCTCATCCGCTCTACCTGGCGGATGCGGAACCCGCGCCTGTGATCTCCACGCTGCCGGAGGCGCCCGAACCCGCGGGCTACAGTTCTTCGAGTTTGCCCGGGCCTGGAGCCGACGACCGGAGCCACACGGGGCCGACCAAGGTTGCCGGTCCGTACGATGACACGATCCAGGCGGGGCAGACGGCGCCCGGCCTGAGCTCCCGGGACAAGTTCTGGATGGGTATTCGCGGCTCGGTTTCACCCTTTGCGGCGGTCGGGTGGCTCGCATCGGCGGCCTACGCGCAGGCGAGCAACGGGAGCCCGAACTATGGCCAGAATGGTAAGGGTTTCGCCCAGCGTCTGGGCTCGGCAGCGGCGCGCGCGAGCTCTGAGGACATCTTCTCCACCTCGATTCTGGCTCCTGTGCTGCGCGAAGATCCTCGCTACTACGTGATGGGTCCTGGTCACAGCTTTATCCGGCGCACGGCCTACTCGGTCACGCGCACGCTGATCACGAAGACAGACGGCGGCCGCACTACGGTGAACCTGTCGCTGTTGGGAGGGAACCTGGGCGGCTCGGCGCTGGCGCAGGTCTACTACCCACCTGCCAACCAGGGCGGCAAGGAGCTGCTCGCAACCTTCGGCGGTTCAATCGGCGGTTCGGCGCTTGGCTACTTCATCGACGAGTTTTTTGGCAACGCGGCGGGCCTGATCCACTTCAATCGTCAGAAGAAGTAGAGGGATGGCAGATGGAGTGATCAGGAGACGGTGACATGGGTCATCTTGAGGGGCGAGCCTGAGGGCGAGCCCCCCGTACGGTTGGAGGGCCCATTTCCGTTGCGCGTCGACATAACCGCCCGTG
>CAXTUS010000014.1:1738-50569 GCA_964247475.1 uncultured Acidobacteriaceae bacterium
GGCCTCTCGCGGGGGGTGGTCGGGGGGGTGGGGGGGGCCCCCCCCCGGCCCCCCCCCCCCCGCTTCCGTTTGCAGGACCCTTTGCCTTTCGCGGTCGACATAGCCTCCGTTCGCCCCGTTCAGTGCAGATTCTCGCCGTTCACTGTTACAAACTTCCCGCGCGGGGCAGATGAACCTAGCGTTAACTAAGACAGGAGCGCGCAGATGCTCCGGCCGTGTTGAGCTAATTGGACGTCGAGCTCAGTTACCCCTTGTCCGTTCTTCGTTCCGGTCCGTAGAGATTAATCACCGGTGTACGCTGCACGCCGTTGAACTTCTTTTGTGACGAAATTTACGACAAAGTAGCATCCAATCGGCATCCCGCTGTGCGCCTCGCGCACCGACAGTTCCCCAGGAGAGATACACCCCATGGCAAAGAAGCCCGCGAAGTTGGTCGAACGTGGCCTCGTTCAGGTAGCAAAGCTCGGCTGGGAAGTTTACAGCCGCCTTAACAGCATCAGCCCGAATGAGAGCTTTACGCCCAAGTGGAGCGACAAGCCTCTGCTGAAGAGCTACCAGAAGGAGAAGCCGCCACTCGGCTGGCCGCGCACCACGGACTCGCTTTGCCCCAAGTGCGTGCCTGCGATCCGGCAGCAGATCATCGACGGCAAGCTGCCGCACGAGATCCTGCTCAACGAGAAGGTTGGCGAGATCAAGGCGCAGATCATCGAGCGCGATGGCCAGATCCTGATGGTGAAGGATTGCCCCATCCACGGCCACTTTGAAGACGTGATGTCGATCGACACCGCCTTCTTCCGCCACCTCGAAGAGGTCTTCCCCGGCCGCGACATCCGCGCCCACAATGACGAGAAGCTGCACAATCACGGCACCTCGACGGTCACGCACGGCCGTGGCTCGGTGCTAACGATCGACCTGACGAACCGCTGCAACATGATGTGCGATCCCTGCTTCATGGACGCGAACCAGGTTGGCTTCGTGCATGAACTGACGTGGGACGAGATCAAGACAATGCTCGACAACGCGGTGACGATCAAGCCCAGGCGCCAGATGTCGGTGCAGTTCTCGGGCGGCGAGCCGACGTTGAGCCCCTACTTCCTTGACGCTGTCGCCTATGCCCGCAAGGTGGGTTACACCTCGGTGCAGGCTGCGACGAACGGCATTGAATTCGCCAAGTCAAAGGAGTTCTCGAAGGCTGCGGCGGAGGCGGGTCTGCGCTATGCCTACCTGCAGTTCGACGGCATCGGTAACGCTGCCAACTCGCACCGCAAGGTGGGTAATGCGTTCGACGTCAAGCTGCAGGCGATTCACAACCTGCACGAGGCTGGCGTTGACATCGTGCCAGTGACAACGATCATCAACGGCATCAATAATGAGCAGGTTGGCCGCATCATCGAGTTCGCGCTCGACAACCCGAAGAAGATCAACTTCCTCTCCTTCCAGCCGGTCAGCTTTACGGGCCGCGATGAGGACATCTCAGACGAGCGTCGCCAGGCGCAGCGCTACACGCTGTCGCACCTTGCGCACGATGTGAAGAACCAGACCGGCATGGGCGAGCCCACACGCGACTGGTTCCCGATCTCCTTCATGTCCACCTTCTCCGACTGGGCCGACCTGGTTCATGGACCGGACCGCGACTGGGGTCAGCTCTCCTGCGGCTGCCACCCGAATTGCGGCATCTCGATGGCGCTGATGATCGACAAGGAAACCAAGGAAGCGGCTCCTGTAACGGCCTTCATCAATGCTGACCGGCTGGCCAAGGATATTGCGCGCGTGAACGATGCGGCGCGTGGCAAGTTCCTTACGATCCTGGGTGCGTCGCTGGCGCTGATGCGTAACTACACGCCGCAGAATGCTCCGACCCACTTCAAGATCAAGGATCTGCTTGAGAAGTTCGATAAGAGCTTTGGTGCAACCGGCCGCAGCTACGGCAAGGTCACCGCTGATCGCACGATGGAAGACATTGCGAAGCGCCGCGGCGATCGCTGGAACTTCCTTTTCATCGCCGGCATGTGGTTCCAGGACCTGTTCAACTACGACTTCCGCCGCACCGAACAGTGCATCATCCCGTATGCGACGCAGGAGGGCGAGATCAGCTTCTGCGCATACAACACCGGCGTGGGCTGGCGCAACATTATCGAGAAGATGCACATGACCTCTACCCTGACCAAGTGGTACGAGGAGCATGGGCGCCACGAGATCTTCGCCGGCGGCAAAAAGGTCGGTCTCGAGAAGGAAGGCAAGTACGATCTCGTGCTGAACGATGACCACGTGAACTCGGCTGCCAACGACACCTTCGACAAGTCCGGCGTCGCCAAGAATGCACGCGAGGAGAAGATCCGCGCGCGTGATCTGAAGCTGAAGCAGGATGCCGAGAACGCGAAGATGGCGGCTCTCTACCGGAAGGAAGTGCTGGGCGAGAAGGCTCCCGAGGGTGGGTTTGTTCCGCTCGGCGCGATCGGTGGCCTCGGTGGAATCACTCCGGCCCCAAAGGCGCCCGCTTCCTCTGGCGATGCCTCGAACGTCGAGGTGGTGAACTCGATCGAAGAGACCGTCTCGGGCGACTAAGCTGCTGGCCTCGAGGATCTAACACAGTAAAGGCCGCCGCTTATGGTGGCCTTTGCTGTGTGGGAAGGCCAAAAGGGAAGCCCCGGAAGGCATCCGTATCCGTTGAAAATGCGTCTCTTGTGAGTGGAGACCCTGGCCCCCGTATGAACGAATTGTTCGTCGCTGATCTGGAAGAAGGCCTGCGTGCCGGGTTTGTGGAGATGTCCGCCACGACCCAGGCGAGTGCGGGCGTAGGGATCCTGATCGAGAACATGATCAGTCGCCGACTGATCGAAAGTACTTCAACCCACCTTGATCTGAGTCCGGTGATCCTTGACCCGGAGAGCCTTAAGCCGGAGCACTCGAGCAAGTCGGAGCTTTCGCGGTTCGAGGTGATCGTTGCGGACGAGGGTCTGGCGCGCATCATCCGTCGCGGCATGATCTCGCGCGAAGATCAAGGCGAGGGGATACATCCTGCGCTCATCGCAGTGCGGCACCCGGGCGCCGGCGAGACGGCTGGGCAGACCGAGGCGAACGAGGAAGACACTGCGTTCGACGGTATGCTGACGTTGCCGATGCAGCCGAGCGCGGTGGCTGCGAAGCTGTCGCTGATCGTCTATGCGCATCGTGCTTTTGCGCGCAGGTATCAGTCGGCTCTCGAAGAGCTGCACCTGAACCGCCGGATCTTTCGTTCGGTCACAAGCGGCATCTCGGTAGCCAATGCGACGCTGCCTGACCTGCCCCTGGTTTATGTGAATCCTGCGTTCGAGGTGATG
This sequence comes from uncultured Acidobacteriaceae bacterium, assembly GCA_964247475.1. Taxonomy (GTDB): domain Bacteria; phylum Acidobacteriota; class Terriglobia; order Terriglobales; family Acidobacteriaceae; genus Edaphobacter. The sequence continues at coordinate 5,059 of CAXTUS010000014.1, forward strand.
ACCGGCTACTCGCTTGAAGAGGTGCAGGGACAGAACTGCCGTTTTCTGCAGCACGGAGAGCATGACCAGCCGGGCGTAACGCTGATTCGCGAGGCGATCCACGACCGCCGCGAGGTAACAGCGATCATCAAGAACTTCCGCAAGGATGGCAGCTCGTTCTGGAATGAGCTTTCGCTTTCGCCAATCCGCAACCGGCAGGGAGAGTTGACGCACTTTGTCGGCATTCAGACAGATGTGACGGCACGTGTGGAGTTTGAAGCGGCGCTGCGGGAGAGTGAGAAGCTGGCGGCGGTGGGACGGCTTGCGTCCTCGATCGCCCACGAGATCAATAACCCGCTCGAGTCGATCATGAACCTGCTCTTTCTGGCGCAGCACACCGATGAAGCGGACGAGGTGCGCGGCTACATCATGCAGGCCGATAAGGAGCTGCAGAGGGTCTCGCTGATCACGTCCCAGTCGCTTCGGTTTTATCGCCAGTCGAGCCTTCCGCAGGCGATCAAGGCGTCAGACCTTCTTGAGAGCGTGCTTGATCTTTACGAGAGCCGTGCCGAGAACTCGCACGTAGCCATCGAGCACCGCGCCCGTTCGCACGAATCGATCGTGTGCCTGGAGAGTGAGATCCGCCAGGTGTTGAATAACCTGGTGCGCAATGCGATCGAGGCGATGCATGGCAGGGGTGGACGGCTGCTGATCCGGACGCGTGATACGACACGCTGGAGCACAGGTGTTTCGGGCATCACGATTACGATCGCGGACACGGGCAGCGGCATCAGTCCGGAGACGATGCAGAAGCTGTTCAAGCCCTTCTTTACCACCAAGGGCGCGGCCGGAACGGGGCTTGGTCTTTGGATCTCAAGCGAGATTATTGCCAGGCACTATGGTCATCTGCAGGTTCGCAGCAGCTTACGGCCAGGTGCAAGCGGCACCGTCTTTATGCTATTTTTGCCGCTGCAGGGTCCGGCACTTTGATGGTTCACCAAGGCTCGGACGCATGCTGCTGATACAGTGTTTCAAGTCGCATGCAGCCGTAAGGCACTCGAGCAATCCGGCCTCACGTCAGCTTCTCTATGCAACCCGCGTTTGACCCGTTACAATCTAGCGACGGCAGAGCGGATGCATTCGGTATGATCATCAGGCAGCCAGACGCGCTTTCCTCCAAGGAGAAATACGCCCCATGAAATTGAATGCACGTGTGCCGGTCACTGCCGGACTGATGGCTCTGCTTTGTTTGTCTGCCACCGGGTGCAAACGACTCCGCGCCAATGACCAGATTAACAAGGGTGTTGCGGACTTCAAGAACGCGCGTCTCGAATCTGCGACAAACCACTTTCAGAATGCAGTGAACATCGATCCTGATTACATGAATGCGCGGATCTACCTGGCGACGACCTACAGCTCGCAGGTCGTCCCAAATCTCGACACTCCCGAGAACAAGAAGCTCGCGCAGTCGGCGCTCGAAGGCTTCCAGGAGGTGCTGCAGCGTGATCCGAACAACGTGAACGCGCTGAAGCAGATTGCGACCCTGAAGCGCAACACGGGCCACGTGGCCGAGGCGAAGGAGTTTGAGAAGAAGGTGATCGCGCAGGATCCTTCGGACGCCGAGGCGAACGAGTCGATCGGCGGCGCGGACTTCTACGCTTCGTACAAGAATGCGGTGGCTGCGCTGGCAGCTGAGGGGCTCACCGACAAGGGCGACGGCAACACCAAGCTGTCGAAGGCCGGCTGCGCGAAGCTCGTGGCACTGAACGGGCCGATTGTCTCTGAGGGCATCCAGTACCTGAAGCGTGCCGCAGAGCTGAACCCGAACGATGACCAGGCTTATACCTACCTTTCGCTGATCAGCCGTCGCAAGGCGGAGATCGAGTGCGGAAATGTTCCGGCGATCAAGCAGGACCTTGCCGACGCCGACATGTACGCGCAGAAGTCGATGGCCGCGCGCAAGGAAGTGGAACGCATCAAGGAAGAGAAGTCGCACGGCGTGACGCAGTAGTCTTCGCTCGCTGAACTCGATTGCAGGATCAGAAAGGCCTCCCTTGTGGAGGCCTTTCTACTCGCCGGCGGGCGCGTCTGCGATGGCGGGCGACGTGTGAGCCCGGGTACAATCTCCCGGTGCCTGATTCCAGCCTCCGCAGTATTCGCAGGATCCTGATTGCTAACCGAGGTGAGATCGCGTTACGCGTCATCCGGGCCTGCCGTGAGATGGGTATCGCCACGGTGGCCGTTTACTCCGATGCCGATCGCAGAGCGTTGCATGTGGCTGCGGCGGATGAAGCGTATCGCCTGGGTCGGGCGCCGGCGGCCGAGAGCTACCTGCGCGGAGACCTGATCCTCGACGTGGCACGACGGAGTGGTGCGGACGCGATTCATCCGGGGTATGGCTTCTTATCGGAGAATGCTGACTTCGCCGAGGCGTGCGCGGCCGCGGGCGTGATCTTTATCGGGCCGCCGGCTGCTGCGATGCGGGCGCTGGGATCAAAGACGCTGGCCAGGCAGGCAGCGGATCGAGCTGCCATGCCGCGGGTGCCTGGGTCGGTGACGGGGTTGCGGGACACGGCGGATGCGGTCAGTGTGGCCGCTTCAATCGGCTATCCGGTCATGCTGAAGGCGGCTGCGGGTGGCGGTGGCAAGGGGATGCGCGCGGTGGCGACCGAGGCGGAGCTGACGTCCGCGTTTGTGGCGGCTTCATCTGAGGCAGAGCGAGCGTTTGGTTCAGGTGAGGTGTACCTCGAGAAGCTGATTGAGCGGCCGCGGCATATCGAGATCCAGCTGATGGCAGATGAGCACGGTCACTGCATCTACCTGGGCGAGCGTGAGTGTTCGGTGCAGCGGCGCCACCAGAAGGTGATCGAAGAGGCGCCGTCTGCGGTTGTGTCGCCGGGGCTGCGGCAGAAGATGGGCGAAGCCGCTGTCCGGCTCGCGCAGGCCGCGGGCTACACGAATGCGGGCACGGTGGAGTTCCTGGTCGATGGCGCGGGAACACAGGCTGAGGCTTTCTACTTTCTGGAGATGAACACGCGGCTGCAGGTGGAGCATCCGGTGACGGAGCTGGTGACGGGGCTCGACCTGGTTCGGCTGCAGGTGCTGGTGGCTGAAGGGCGTGAGCTGCCGCTGCAGCAGTCGGATGTAGGGATTCGTGGCCACGCTGTGGAGTGCCGCATCTACGCCGAGGACCCGGAGAACAACTTCATGCCGTCGCCGGGCGTGATCACGCGGCTGCGCCAGCCGCAGGGGCCGGGGATCCGCGAGGATGCGGCAATCTATGAGGGGTTTGAAGTGCCGCTTGATTACGACCCGATGCTGTCGAAGCTGATTGCTTACGGCGCTACGCGAGAGGCGGCAATCGACCGGATGCTGGCGGCGCTGGGGGATTATGTGATTGGCGGGATCAGGACAAACCTCGGGCTCTTCCGGCGTGTGCTCGAGGATCCTCGATTCCGTGCGGCGGAGATCGATACGGGCTATCTGGAGCGACTACTGGCCGAGCCTGCGGCCGCTGGTGCGGGCGAGGTGCCGGCAGGGATCGCAGCACTGGCTGCGGCGTGGTTTGAGGCGTCCCGTGGTCCTGCGGTCGCGGTGCAAACCGCTGGCGAAAGTGTGTGGGCCAGCACGGGGCGGCGTGAGGCGCTGCGCTGATGGCGAGCGTCTGGATCGAGGTGCGGGGCAAGCGGCTGAAGGTGAGCCTGCCCGGGAGCGGTGCGCCGGCGAGCGTTGACGGCGAGCCTTTCCAGGTGGATCTGTGCGAGTTGCAGCCGGAGGTTTTGTCGCTGCTCTGGACGCAGGCAGATGGCACGGTGCGCAGCTTCGAGTGCATTGCAGATTCGACCGCAGAGGGTGCGGGGCTGATCGTTGATGGCGAGCGCATTCCCTATGCGGTCTTCGATCCGAGGAGCCTGAGGAGCATCTCTGCGGCGACTTCTGCGAGCGGGCCCAGGCCTTTGAAGTCGCCGATGCCAGGGCGCGTTGTGCGGGTACTGGTGGCTGCCGGCGAAGTGGTGACGGCGGGCCAGCCCTGCGTCGTGATTGAAGCAATGAAGATGCAGAACGAGTTGAAGGCCCCGAGGGCCGGGACGGTGGCTCGTCTGAACGCAGTGGCAGGCCAGACGGTGCCGATGGGCAGCATCTTGCTGGTGGTTGAGTAGAGTTCCTGCGCAGATTCGCCGTGACGTCCTGCCGATTGCTGCTGCACCGAAGTTTGGTGGAGGATGAAGCGCAGCTCGGGCTAGTTTGAACGGCTTGTGCTGCCTGCAACTCCGCGCCGGGGAATGACGGATGTGTCCCCTGTTTCTCTCCTCCCTCCGCGTTGATCTTCGGGCGGCTTCAGCTATCTCATGACGTTTGGGCAGTCTAAACGATGGGCCTGGTCTTCGCAGGGCTTTGCGTGTGGACGGCTGTAACGCTGAACGTCTTCCGCTACGGCTTCAGGTGGGACGTGAATCAAGTCGGGCTTCCGCTTACGATGCTGCTGCTTACGAGCAGTGCCGCGATGTGGCGTCACACGCTGCGCTACGGGGCCTTCGCTGCGCTGCTGGGCTTCTGCGGCTTCTGCGGCTTCTGCGGCTTCTGCCTGAGTCGCGATTCGCTGCGGCGTGGTCTTGGCTCTATCGCGCTTTGTGCCTTGACTTAGGGGAGCTTGTTCTTGTCCCAGTCGGGAGTTGCGGCGCACCACCGACCGGTAACGGAGAGGGTGTAGCTGGTTCACTTGTCGAGCCTTTGGCTCTCCTGCTTTGTGGTCGAAGCGAGGGCGCGGACCTTTACGCGTCGCTGGTTCTCGGCTGCTGCCTGAGCGGCGAGCGCATGTCGCCGATGTTGAGGACGGGCACTGGAATTCGGTTGCATCCTGCGTGCGGTTGTCTACAATTCTCGCCATACCCAAGGAGAGACTTTCAGATGAGCGAATTGGTTCAGGAACCAGTTGCCGGGCTTAGCCAGGTGGAACGCGTTGTCGACACCTTCGTCGCGCCCTCGAAGACCTTCAAGGACATCCTGCGCAGCACGTCCTGGTGGCTGCCGTTCATCCTGCTGGTGCTGTCGTCAGTCACAACCGCCTTTGTGGTCGACCGCCAGGTAGGCTTCGACCGCGTGTATGAGAACTCGCTGCATGCGAGCCCCAGGGCTGAGGAACGCATCGCCGGCCTGACGCCTGAACAGAAGGTCTCCGCGATGAAGACCGGCGCCAACATCACGAAGTACTCGACCTATGGCGCCTTCGTATTTCTGCTGATCTTCTTCGCGCTTTACGCGCTCGTGCTTTGGGCTTCGTTCAACTTCGGGCTCGGCGCGCAGACCACCTATGGCCAGGTCTTCGCGGTGACGCTCTACGCGGCGCTGCCTTACCTTGTAATCACGCTGCTGACCATCATCACGCTCTGCTTCGGCGGCAACGCCGAGGCGTACGACTACAAGGATCCGGTCGGCACCAATCCTGGCTACTACCTGGCGGATGCTGCGCCTTGGTTGAAGGGGCTGCTTTCAACGCTCGATGTCGTCAAGCTGTGGTCGGTGGTGCTGACGGCGCTTGGCATGTCCATCATCGCCAAGAAGACGATCACGCAATCCGCGGTCATCGTAGGCATCCTGTGGCTGGTCGGCGTAGCGATCACCGTCGCGGGCGCGGCGTTCAGCTAAGAGCCAGGGTAACAGCGCCCTGATTGGGGGAATGACACTGCGTCGGTGAGAGCGCTTGCGCGCACAAGCTGTTGATCCACCCTGAACCCTTTTGCACGCAAGCGTTCCCTCTCACGGAGCGGTCCAGTCCGGCGTCAGGATGCGGCTACTGTTGCTTCTATTCTGTCCAGCGCTTGAAGACGAGTGAGCCGTTTGTACCGCCGAAGCCGAAGGAGTTCGAGAGGGCGTAGTCGATCTTGGCCTTCTTCGGCTCGTTCGGGACGTAGTTGAGGCGGCACTGCGGGTCTAGCTCGACGATGTTCATCGTCGGAGGTGCGGTCTGTTCGAGCATCGCCATGAGGGTGATGCCGGCTTCAAGGCCGCCGGCGCCGCCAAGCAGGTGCCCAGTCATCGACTTGGTGGAGCTGACGAGGAGTTCGTGATCGAGGGCGCGGGCGCCGAAGACGTTCTCGATGGCGCGTGATTCGAGTGCGTCACCGAGCGGGGTTGAGGTTGCATGGGCGTTGACATAGTCAATCCTGTCAGGGGTGATGCCTGCGACCTTGAGGGCGGCGGTCATGGCACGGAAGCAGCCTTCACCCTCAGGTGCCATGCCGGTCATGTGGAAGGCGTCCGCGGACATGCCGTAACCGATGACTTCACCGAGGATCTTCGCGCCGCGTGCGCGGGCGAACTCCAGCTCTTCAAGGATCAGGATGCCTGCGCCTTCACCGACCACGAAGCCGTCGCGATCCTTGTCCCAGGGGCGGCAGGCGTGTTCGGGGTCTTCGTTGCGGGTGGAAAGAGCCTTCATGGCCGCGAAGCCCCCGACGCCCATCGGCGTGATGGCGGCCTCGGTGCCACCGGCGATCATGGCCTCGGCGTCACCGCGCTGAATGATGCGGAAGGCGTCTCCGATGGAGTGCGCGGACGAGGTACAGGCGGTCGCGGTCGCCTCGTTCGGGCCGCGCGCGTTGTACTTGATCGAGACGTGGCCGGCAGCGAGATTGACGATGGAGCCGGGGATGAAAAAAGGGGAGATCTTGCGCGGACCACCGGCGAGCATGGCCGAATGTTCACGCTCGATGACATCGAAACCGCCGATGCCGGAGCCGATGTGAACGCCGAAGCGGTCGCGGTTTGATTCATCAATCACGAGCCCTGAGTGGGCCATGGCTTCAGCTGAAGCGGCGAGCGCGAAGTGGATGAAGCGGCCCATCTTGCGCGACTCTTTCTTGTCGACGAAGAGTAGCGGATCGAAGTCCTTGACCTCTGCCGCGAAGCGTACGGGATGGCCGGTGAGATCGAAGCTCTTGATCTCGGCCATGCCACTCTTACCCGCCAGCAACGCCGACCAGACCTCCGGAACGGTCTTGCCGACGCCACAAACCAGCCCGATTCCCGTCACCACGACGCGACGGTAGTCCGGTTGCTGGTCCCGCCGCTGCTTTGCTTCATCTGGCATCGCTTGCTTACTTGCCTTTCTGGTTCTTCTCGATGTAATCGACGGCGTCTTTCACGGTCTTGATCTTCTCTGCGTCTTCATCGGGGATCTGGATATCGAAGGCCTCTTCGAACTGCATGACCAGTTCAACCACGTCGAGTGAGTCTGCGCCCAGATCTTCCTGGAAGCTGGCGCCTGGCGTCACTTCTGCTTCATCCACCTGAAGCTGTTCGACAATGATTTGTTTGACCTTCTCGTCTACTGCTGCCATGTTCCGTCTCCTGTAGGTACGTCGTAAGTCGAATCTCTGGGATTGTGATGCTGCGACACCTGCAAATGCTCTTGCTGAAAACGAGCGCCTTGGTGAGTGTAAATCAATTGGTTAGCCGTGCGGGGAGCACCCGGCCGTCGTCGAAGCCGTGTAGCGCGTTGGATCTGCCATGGAGAATCGCTGGACGTGACAAAACGCCAACGGGACTCGTCCAGTATGAAACGAAGACCAGCGCCGCGTGTAAACCGGGTGCAGATGGAAGGCAAGAGGTGGGTGTGCGCAACAAGAAAATCGAAGCACGGTTGCTGAGTGCGCTGCTGTCGGTCGCCGGCGCAGCAGCGCTTCCTGGTCAGGATGCGACACCGAAACAGGTTCCCGGGCTGCCTCCGTGCCCGGTGATCGGCACATCCGGACGTGCCTTGACGGTACACGGCCGCAACGCGGTAGAGGTGCTGGTTAAGATGGATGTCGACGTGGACGGCGCACCGAACGCCTACGGGCCGAAGGGGAAGAAGACGCTGGATGTGTTGAAGCATGCGCGTGCTCCGAAGGGAAGCGAGCATCCCGGGGAGGTGGTCGGCTATATGACGGAGTACGAGGGCGGACCAGCCACGGTGCAGAAGGCGGGTGATCCATTCCCCGGCTACTACGTGTCCCAGACCGACTTCGCGGATGTGAACAACAAGCGGATGGAGGACCCGCGGCGGTACGTGGATGCGACGAAGATGAACTACGTGGTGCAGGGCAATGTGGCACGTAAGGCGGGTGCGCAGATGGGCGACTTTGCCACTGTGTACAGCTGCCGTACGGGCAGGCTGGTGTTTGCGATCCTGGCAGATTCGGGCAACGAGAGCGGCGCCGAGGGCTCGCTTGCGCTGGTGCGCGCGCTGGGATACCCGCTGAAGAACGGGATCGATGACTCCGTCAACGACCGCGAGATCGTGGTGCGTTACTTTCCTGGGTCGAACCCGGGCAAACACTTCTTCAAATCGCAGGCAGAGCTCGATGCCGCGGCGCGGAAGCTGGGGCTCGACGGGCGTTGACCCCGGCAGGTTTACTTGTCGTCCCCGGTCGCAGCAAGGTGGAGAATCGGCGAGGTGAAGTCTTCAAACTCGAGCGGTGCGGTGGAGCTCGAGTCCGAGACCTCGCGCAGAGTGCGGTTGATGGCACGGGTGCGGACGCCCACATCCCCGAGCGTCTTCTGGATCTTGCCTACGTCGCCTTCGACCTTGTCCATCAGGATGCCGAACTTCTTGAACTCTGTTTTGGCGGATTCGAGGACCTTCCAGACGCCGTCTCCCTTCTCCTGCAGGGCGAGCATGTGGAAACCCATCTGAAAGCTTGTGAGAATTGCCGACAGGGTAGACGGGCCGGCGATCGTGACCTGACACTTTGACTGCACCTCAGCCTGCAGTGAGTCGCGCCGCATCACCTCCGCATAGAGCCCCTCTGTCGGCAGGAACATGATGGCGTGCGGCGTGGTGGTGGGCGGGTTGATGTACTTCTCGCAGATGCGCTTGCCCTCGGTCCGAATTGCGTTCTCGAAGCTCTTGCCGGCGGCCGCAAGGAGTTCCGGGTCGTTCGAGGTGTAGGCGTTCTCGAGCCGTTCCCAGTCTTCGCGCGGGAACTTGGCGTCGATCGGAAGCAGCGTCTCGCCGTGCGCGCCGGGAAAGCGGACGGCGAACTCGACCGCTTCGAGCGTATTTGGCTTGACACGCACGTTGCGGTCGAACTGCGAGGGCGCGAGCATCTGCTCGAGCAGCATGCCAAGCTGCACCTCTGCAAAGCCGCCACGCGATTTGACGTTGGTGAAGATGCGCGAAAGGTCGTCGACGCCGGCCGAAAGCTTCGACATCTCTCCCAGCCCGGAGTGGACCTTGTTGAGCTGTTCGGTGACCTGGCCGAAGGATTCGGTAAGGCGGGAGTGCAGGGTGGCGTGCAGCTTCTCGTCCACCGTGGCGCGCATCTCTTCGAGCTTCTTCTCGTTGTTAAGTGAAAGCGCGTCCAGGCGTTCCTGAACTGTGGCGCGGAGCCGCTCCTGCTGGGTGGCATTCGTGTCGCCGAGGTGATTCAGCCTGGTGTGCAGCGCTCCCTGCGCATCGGCGTGCTGGCGGATCGCGTCCGACGAGAAGCCCATGAAACGTTGATCGAGCCTTTCAAGCGTCTGGTGCACGGCTGCGCGCAGGGTCTCAGCGCCGGCCTTGTTGTCCGCCCGGAAGGTTTCGAGGCCGGTATGCAGGGCGGAGCCGAGGTTCTGGACGGTATGCAGAACCTCGGTGCGGAGGGCCTGGGCGGCATCGCTGCTGGCCTTGCGGGAGGCTTCAGCCTCTGCGGCTGCCTCGGACCGTAGCTGGGCGATGCCATCGCGCAGGTGCCGCTCAAGGGTCTCTGAGCGCGCGTCTAGCCGCGTGATCTGATCGGGCACCTGCGCGTGCCGCGGGTCCGGCGACGGTGCGGCCGGAGATTTGCGCAGCAGGAGCGCGAAGATGGCAAGGATGACGATGATCTGGAGAGCGATGATTGCGACGAGCATCTTTCGTATTTCCTTCGCCAAAGAATAGCAGAGGCGGAGGTGCTGGTTTGTGGATTAGTCGGCGTCACCTGCCTCTTCGTTTTAGGCCATTCCTGCCTTGGCACCTAACGTTCTGTGAGAGGGCTGGTGGAGGCCTTAAGCCTGCTGCGCTTCACCCCATGCTTGCCGGCTGCCTTCCGGGTTCGATGAGACTCGCTTTCTACGTTGAGCGCCACTGCGGCGGCGATGAGACCCCGGAAGGCTTCCTCGTCCACACTCTGGCCCTCACGGAGGTCGATGGCGCGCCGGACGTTTCCGTCCAGACTCGAGTTGAAGAGCCCGGACGGGTCGGGCAAGGCTGCACCCTTGGCAAAGGTGAGCTTGACGACACTCTGGTAGGTTTCTCCGGTGCAGAGGATGCCGTGGTGCGAGAACACAGGGGTGCCCCTCCACTTCCACTCTTCAACGACATCCGGTGCGGCTGCGTGGATGAGCCTGCGGACGTGGGCGAGCGTGCTGCCGCGCCAGTCGGGGAGGCTTCTTATCTTTTCATCGATCCTGCTGGCGGCTTCTCCATCGGAGCTCGCAGCGGAGGGTGCCGGGATTGTCGGGGGATCACTGGGGGTAGTCATACCTGTCACCTGGTGTCGCAATCAATGTAGCCTCGCCGGTGCGTGTCGGCAAGCTTCGGGTGAAACATGGCACAGTGCGTAAAACCGGCTTTGCAGGGACAGGGGGGAGCGACCCAGAATCTTGGCAGCTGCCGGGCGTTCCCGGATGGGGGTGCGAGCTGTTGCACGGTCGCGAAGAATGGCTTGACGGCGATGGCGCGAGTGCTTAGGCTTCAGGGCCACGGGCCTCTACGACAATCCGATCCCTGAGAGTCTGCGCCGATGGAACAATCTGCCGGAACCAAGAACATCGTCATCTGCTGCGATGGCACGGGCAACAAGTTTGGAGAAACCAACTCAAACGTAGTCAAGCTGTACGCGTGCCTCGCGGTTGGATCAGAGCAGATGGCGTACTACCATCCGGGCCTGGGAACGATCGGCTCTCCGAACCAGAGCACACGGATCGGACGCTGGGCGACGAAGGTCTCCGGCCTGGCGTTTGGAACGGGCTTCCGCGACAACATGGCGGATGCCTACCGGTTCCTGATGCAGCACTATGCGGACGGCGATCGTGTGTACCTGTTCGGCTTCTCCCGCGGGGCGTACACGGTGCGTGCGCTGACGGGTGCGCTGAGCGTATACGGCCTGCTGTGTCCGGGCAACGAGGGTCATCTGCCATACCTGCTTGAGAACTTCTCTGAGGCGAGCAAGACCGCCTACCGGAAGGGGAGCCATGCGCTTGATGTGCCGCTGCTGGCAACCGCCTTCAAGGAGACGTTTTCGCGGGAGATCCCGATCCACTTCGTCGGGGTATGGGATACCGTTTCGTCGGTCGGGTGGGTGTATGACCCGGTGAAGCTGCTGTTCGACGGACAAAATCCGCTGATCCGGAAGGGGCGTCATGCGATGTCTGTCGATGAGCGGCGGGGATCGTTTCACAACCTTCCCTGGGGTGAGCCTCTGCCACCGGACAAGACTCCCGTGCTGAAGGGTGAGCAGCAGGACATCGTGCAGGCGTGGTTTGCCGGCGTACATTCGGACGTCGGCGGCGGCTTCAAGCAGGCCGAGTGCGCTCCGGCGATGGAAGCCCTGAGATGGATGCTTGAGGAAGCGGAGGCGGATGGGCTCAGGATCTCCGCTGAAAAGCGTGCTGCGATCTTTGGCGAACCGTGCTGCGGATACGAGTCGATCAAGCAGCACAGCCACCCGCCACGGCCGGGCGAACGGCTGCACCCGTCGATGGATCTCTGGTGGTCGCTGGCGGAGATGATGCCGCATGTGTACTTCGATGAACACGGCAGAAAGCATTGGAAGTTTGTGCCGTGGCCGCATCGTCGCGAGATCCCGGACGGCGCGCTGCTGCATCCGAGCCTGGTATCCCGCCTTACCGAGGGCAGGAGGTATCGACCGCCAAATCTGCCGTATGACCGCGTGAGGAGATTTTCCGAGTCCCCGGTCGAGCACCTGCTGCCGGACGTACGGAAGAAGCTGGTGGCGCAGGCTTTCGGCGTCTACCGGCTCCCGGAGGGACACAGGAGAAAGCCTCGGAGGCTAGGGTATGCCACGTTGAGTAAGGCCGCGGCGGTGTTGATGGGGCTGGCAGCGCGGACTTTTTTCAGCTCGCGCTAGGCACGGCGTCCAGGATTGCATCCGCGGTGTGCGCCGCGGTACGCGCAGCGGCCACGTCGTGAACGCGCAGGATGTGAGCGCCCGCAAGGATCGCGGCGACGTTGGCGGCTGAGGTGGCTTGTTCGCGTTCGGCGGAGGTTGCAGCGGCGAGGTGCGCGGTCAGGAACCGCTTGCGCGAGATGCCGGCGAGCAGCGGCATGCCAAGCTGCTGAAGGTCTGCAAAGTGGGCCAGCAGGGTGAAGTTCGCAACGCCCAGCTTGCCGAAGCCGAAGCCGGGATCAAGGACGACATTCGACCTCGGCACGCCGGCCTCCGCTGCAAGGTGCAGCGTGTAAGCCAGTCCTTCAAGGACGAGTGGCAACACCTCTGCCGGGGTGAGCGCCGGGAGGGAAGACCACTGTTGCGGTCTTCCGCGGGTGTGCATCAGGATGGCGCCCGGTCGATGCCCTGCGATCACTGCGGCCATGGCGGGATCCCACAACAGGCCGGAGACGTCGTTGATGATCTCGGCTCCGGCCTCGATTGCTGCCTTCGCGGTGGCGGAGTGGTAGGTATCGATTGAGAGGATGGCCTGGGGGCGGGCCCTGAGAACGGCTTCAAGGACTGGCAGGAGACGGGCTTGTTCCTGGTCCGGGGAGAGCGGCGCGGCGTTCGGGCGGGTAGATTCGGCACCGAGGTCGAGGAGGTCCGCGCCTTCGTCCAGTAGGCGAAGGGCCTGGTCGAGGGCGGCGCGCTGGTCAAGGTACGCGCCGCCGTCTGAGAAGCTGTCAGGAGTGATGTTGAGAATGCCCATCAGCAGCGTGCGCTCCCCCAGGGGGAGGTTACGGGTGCGGAGCTGCCAGGTGCGTTTTTGTCTTGGAAGCAACGGCAGGGCGTCCTGGCGCCGGGCGGACTGTACTTCGCGCGGTTCTGGACCGCTTCGCGGTGAATAGACACGTTGCGACTTCGCTCAAGTCGCTACACCAAAGGGGGGTCAGATGGTCAGAAGTTCTTTCTCCTTCGCTTTGTACAGGTCCTCAAGCCGCTTGATCTCGGCATCGGTCAGCTGCTGCACCTCGTCGGTTGCACGCTTCTCGTCATCCGCGGAGATGAGCTTGTCTTTGGCCGCCTTCTTGATCAGCTCGTTGCCGTCGCGCCGGATGTTGCGCATGGAAGTCTTGTGGCCTTCAAGCACGCCCGAAAGATTCTTGACCGCTTCCTTGCGGCGCTCCTCCGTCATCGGGGGGATAGGAACGCGAATGATGCGGCCGTCGTGCATCGGGTTGAAGCCCTGGCCGGAGGTACGGATCGCCTTTTCGATGGCCGGCACGAGGGCTACCTCCCACGGCTGTACGAGGATGAGCTGAGCTTCCGGGGTGGTGACCTGCGCCACCTGGGCAACCGGGGTGTCGGTGCCGTAGTAGTCGACCTTGACCTGGTCGAGCATGTGAACGCTGGCGCGTCCGGTGCGGGCGGAGAGAAGGTTCGCGCGAAAGTCGGAGACGGTCTTCTCCATACGCTCTTTGAGCTGCTGATGAACGTCCTTGAGAGCGACGATGCTCGTCATTGCTGAAGCCATGATTGCTGTCCTCTGGCGCTCGGTGCGCCGGTCTTCATTCTAAAGGCAAGCAGCGCTGCGTTGCGGTCGCCATGGTACGAGATGCCGCGTGAGCTCTAAAGAGATCTCAGGCGGCGTGCTGCTTCCTCAAGGTCGGTGTCCTTCTTGGCGAAGCAGAAGCGCAGCAGATCTTCACCTGCGGTTGAGCCGGGGCGGAAGAAGGCTGAGCCTGCTACTGCAGCGACGCCGGTGCGGGCGAGCAGGTCGCGGGATTTTTCCGCCGCGTTCGCACCTTGGAGCGATCCAGTGCCAGCAAGGATATAGTAGGCACCGTCCGGCACGTGCGGCATCAGGCCGGCTGCTCGCAGGGCATCGACCAGCAGGGTGCGCTTGGCCAGGTGATCGTCAGCGAGCGACTTGTAGAAGCTGAGCGGAAGCTGTTCGACGCCATCGGCGCAGCCATGCTGCAGCGGCGCCGGCGCGCAGACGTAAAGCAGGTCGTGGAAGTAACCGATCGAGGGGCTCCACCTGGCATCTGCGACCAGGTAGCCGATGCGCCAGCCGGTGACGGAGAAGGTCTTTGAAAAGCCCGACATGAGGATGGTGCGTTCGCGCATTCCGGGCAGGCTGGCGGGCGACGTGTGCCGGCGTGGGCTGCCCGATTCTGCGGGGTAGATGAAGTGCTCGTAGATCTCATCGGTGAAGATAAAGAGGTCGAACTCCTGGGCGATCGCGGCAAGCGCCTCCAGCTCGGAGTATGTGAAGACCTTGCCGGCAGGGTTCGATGGGGTGTTGAGGATCATGGCGCGGGTGCGCGGGGTGATGGCGGCGCGAACGGCTTCAGGGTCGAGCTTCCACTCGGATTCAGATTTGGCGGGCACTGACATGGCTACGGGAACAGGTACTGCGCGAACGCCCCGCAGCATGCCAGCGTGATAGCCGTAGAAGGGTTCAAAGAGCAGGACCTCATCTCCCGGATTCAGGATGGCCGAAAGGGTCGCCTGGAAGGCTCCGGTCGCGCCCGAGGTGATCAGGATCTCGCGATCGGGATCAACGTCGAGGCCATGGGTGCGGGCAAGCTGGGCGGCGACGGCGCGACGCAGCCGCGCAATGCCGTCAAGGCGGGTGTAGATATTTTGCCCATCGCGGATGGCGCGAATGGCACCTTCGGTAACGATGGCTGGCGGTTCGGTGTCACACACGCCCTGGGCCAGGTTCACGCCGCCCATGTTGTCGCACGCGACGCTCATGGCACGGATCTCGGACTGAACGGTTCGCGGTGCGAGGTCGCTGAGGCGCAGGCTTTGAGCAAGGAGATCGGCAGCCATATTGGTCTCGATTCTAGACCTCCGTATGCGGATTAATCTCGCCGGGCGCGACCTGGACACTCAGGTCCAGGACGTTCGCCGCCGGCAGCAATCTCAGGATCTTCAGCTTCAGGGTCCTCGGACGGCAGCGGGCTCAGGCCGAGGCCGCGATTCTCTTTCTTCTTCTTGCGCGTGGGGAAGGAGCGAGGCGGCGCGGGCGGGTTGAGGATCTCCTCGACCTGATGCTCGACAGCGCTCCAGTACTTGACATCCGCAGGACGCGCGGACGGCACAGACTGCCGCATGCGCGCGTACCAGAGCGACCACTCGAGCTCCTTGTGGTTGTGATTTTCTATGGCGGCCTGGACGCGGCGCACCTCACTGGGAACGGCCATCGCTCTATTCTATGGCTCGATAAGATGCGGCGCGGCATGACGGTCCCGGCCAAGAGGTGACACGGTCGCGATCAGTCCACACGGGTGTCGACGAAATTCGCTTGCGAAGTCGGCATTCCGCTGCATCTGAATCAACATGCGCAGAATGCTTCAAGCGACGGCAGCACTGGGGCTCGCGTTGGGACTGGTGGGCTGCACCTCACCTTCCAATACCGATTCGCTGCGCGAGCACACGGCGGATGTAACCGCGGCGGCCAAACGCAACGCCGATGCGATCGCTCACGGGATCGCTGAGGGCCTTGCACGCAAGGGCCCGCTCGACTTGAACAAGGCCTCGGTGAGACAGCTTGCCGCGCTCCCTGGCATCAGCAACGAGACGGCTCAGACGATCGTTGACCAGCGGCCCTATACGGTGCCAAAGGACCTGGTCCGCCGCAAGATCATGACTGCGGCACAGTTCAACCGCATCAAGGCGCAGGTGATGGTGGACACGCCACCGGCGGCAAACTGACGCCTTCGAAGGTCACCATCTTCCGCCTCAATCTGCTTCGTGAGAGGATTTCCTTATGAGCGATTTCATCCCGAAGCCGGGCACAGTAAAGGTTGGCGGTCTGAGCCGGCAGGCGCAGAAGCTGCAGGCACTCCGCGACAAAGCGGCACAAGGCAAGACGGGTGCGAAGCCGGGACCCGGCGCCTCGGCAGCATCTTTCAAGGCGAAGGACTCCTTCGCGAATACCAAGAAGACGACCTTCCAGCGCAAGGCTGTCTAGGCTCCCCGCGGGTCTCTGGCCCCGGCCTGCCACGGCCGGGGCGGCGGAATCACACGGACGCGTGATGGCGACTTTGATTCCCTTGGACGAGACTGCAAACAGGCCGCGAAACTGCGGCTCGAGTAGGGGCCTGTTGCGAGAGGCTTTGTCTGGCCGACAGCCCTCATGATGGGTCGATTTGAATCTGAATGGATCCCTCCTAAACCGGACGATCCACGTATTCGAAGTGCACCTTCTTGTAAGCCTCTGGTCAGGCAGCCTGCAAACCCGCGCTGCCAGCCAACCTTTTGTTCTGATCTCATGCGCAAGGTTCGAGCACGTTAGACTAGCCTGAACAGGACTAGGCTGCACAACCAGCGAGCAGGCTCCCGGCGACGGGCTCCTGCGGCTGACTTCCAGCGACCCACGTGCCCGACAGACTTCAGCTCAAACCCGCGCCTGACGATCCCGGGGAACCGGCGCCGCCGACTCACGATCAGCCTGACGTTCAGTCCATACAGCACCCGCTACGCCAACCGCCGCAGCAACCGCCGCGGCCCGGGCAGACGCTGGGGAGCGAGGTAAGCAGCGGAGACGCGCCCACCCCCCGCAAGCCGGGCATCTTCTCGCTCGGCCGCCAGCACAGCACCTCGTCCGCCACCATCCTGCTGATGATCTCGTCCGTTGGCTCCGGCTTGCTGGGCCTGGTGCGCACCAAGTACATCGCGCACGCCTTTGGCGCGGGATCGGCTACGGACGCATACAACGCCGCCTTTCAGCTGCCCGACATGCTCAGCTACTTCCTGGTGGGCGGGGTTGCGTCAATCACCCTCGTTTCCATGTTGAGCCGCTTCCGCGAGGCCGGGGATGATGCAGGCGCGGACCGCGCGCTTTCCGTCATCCTGGCGGCGATGACTGTCGTACTCGGCAGCGTGATCCTGCTCGCAGAGATCTTTGCGCCGCTCTATACATCCATCGTCTTCAACAAGCTGGACCCGTCTACGGCCGCGCTCTGCACCCACCTGACGCGAATCCTGCTGCCTGCGCAGCTCTTTTTCTTTGCGGGCGGGGTGCTTGGTTCGCGGCTGCTGGTGCGTAAGATCTTCCTCTTCCAGGCCCTTACGCCTTTGATCTACAACCTGGGCATCATCCTTGGTGGCTTGCTGCTGACCGGGGCGATCGGGATCGATTCGCTGGCCTGGGGGGTCGTGGCCGGGGCCTTCCTCGGCGCCTTCGCGATCAATCTCTACGGCGCGCTCAAAGGCGGCCTGCGGCTGACGCCGGTACTCGACTTCCGTCACCCGGCGTTCCTGGAATGGCTGCGCCTTTCGCTGCCGCTGATGCTGGGCGTATCGCTGGCGATGGCGGACAAGTGGATCCTGAGCCACTACGCCGCAGCCGATCGAGGGGGCATCACACTCCTGAACAACGCGAAGACGCTCTTCAACGCGCCCCTGAGCGTGATTGGCATGGCTGCTGGTGCGGCCTCGCTGCCCTTCTTTTCGTCGCTCTTCACCCAGAACCGCAGGTACGACTTCAACAATGCCGTGTGCCGTTCGATCTCGCGGCTGATCGCGGTCTCGATGCTGGTAAGCGCGTGGCTGATGGCCCTCTCAGATCCCATCGTGGGGCTGCTGCGCGGGGGACGCTTTTCCGCGCACGATGCCCGGCTGACGGCGCTCTACCTGGCCATCTTCGCGGTCTCGCTTGCGCTGTGGAGTGCCCAGGGCATCTACGCGCGTGCCTTTTATGCGGCACGCAACACGATCACGCCGGCGGTATCTGGGAGCATCGTTACCGTGCTCTCGATCCCCGTCTATGCGCTCCTCTTCCGCCTGAACGGCGTGCCCGGCCTTGCGATCGCGTCAGACCTCGGTATTCTGGCGCATACCGTCGCGCTTGCCGTGCTGCTGCACCGCGCGCAGCTGGTGTCGATTGCCTCGCTTGACTATACGGAGCTCTCCCGCAGCCTGCTGGCGGCAGTGATCGCTTACGCAGCCTCAAGCATCCTGTCGCCACTTCTGCCGTACCCGGCCGGACACTGGGGAGACGTGCTCCAGATCAGCACGGGAACGCTCCTTTGGGCGGCCGGCGCAGCGCTCACCCTGCAACTCTCCGGATCGAAGCTGCTCACGCAGCTCCGCAGACGGAGCTAACGGCCGCAGGACCTGATAGCCCAGTATGCGACGCCGCAGGATTTACCTGGTAAGCCGGTGCGCGCTTAGCTCTTGGCATCCTCGAACTCGGAGTTCCAGGCGCCCTGAATCGCTTCGAGGATCGGCTCCGTTGACTTCAACGGATCACCGATAAAGCCCGGCAGCCCGACCACGTAGGAGTGCAGATCAGTGAAGCGCACGCTATAGGGCTCGATCTCCGGATACTTGTCCGCCAGCTGCATGCCAATCTCTTCGATGTTGTTCCAGTCGATCTCTACCGCCATTCGCCTTCACCTCAAACCTTTCTCACTTCAACCAGCGTCGAGTAGAACGTCGCCCCGCCGCCGATGTCTGTCAATCTCTCTGATGTCAGTGCGTTCACATTCGCACCACGTCCCGATGAATCTCCGTTCACTTTGTTCCAGTCGAGCCGCGCCGCGACCACGCCTTTGCCAACCTTGTGGCTGAGCCTGGCTCGCAGAGCGATCCTGCCGCGTGCGTTCAACACCTCGACCTCGTCACCAGGCTGGATTCCGCGCAGGGCGGCATCTTCCTCATGCATCTCGAGCACCCCTGCGGTGGCCGCTTCCATCTTCTGATGCACGGCCTGGTTGGCGAAGGTCGAGTTCATGAAGTTGTCTGCCTTCCGGGGCAGAAATTCAAGCGGATACTCGGCGCTTTGTTCACGTGACTCCTGGTTGACGTGGAACTCGGGAACCGGGATCAGCTCGCCCCTGCCGCTCGGCGTCCGGAACCAGTCGGCGGTTGAAAACGGCAACGTGTCTCCGGCATGATTTTGCGGAAGCGACAAAGGCACATGGCCTTCGCGTTCCATGCGTTCGCGCGTGATGCCGTTCATCCACGGAGACGCGCTCTCCAGAGCCTCGTCGATCAGTGCATCTTCACGATCTTCAAAGCACGGATCATCAAAGCCCATATGGCGGGCAAGCTCGGCGAAGAGCCGGACGTTGTTGCGGACTTCGCCGAGCGGCTCGATGGCTCGCATGCTGACCTGCGCGTAACGGTGTCCGTAGGCGCCCTGCACGTCCTTGGTCTCGAGAAAGGTGGGTGCCGGCAGCACGATGTCCGCGTAGTCTGCGGTGTCGGTAAAGAACTGGTCGTGGACGACGGTGAACAGGTCGTGGCGCCGCATGCCGTCGAGTACAGCGTTTTGATTTGGTGCGACGGCTGCCGGGTTTGAGTTGTAGACGAAGAGCGCCTTGACCGGAGGGTCGTTGACGTCATGCAAGGCGGTCCCGAGCTGGTTCATATTGATAACTCGCGACGGTCGGCCGAGGGGGCTCTTGGACATGAGCTCAGGCCTTTCAAGCCCGACGCTGTTGAACGGAAAAGCTCCGCTCATCGACAGCAGCACGCCACCCCCTGGCTGCGTCCACGATCCGGTAAGGAGCGGCAGCATGAGCACGGCGCGTGCCGCGGTGCCGCCATTTTCGCTGCGCTGTACGCCATAGTTGAGCCGGATGGCGGCTGGTCTTCGACCCTGCCTGCCCGCCTGCGCATACTCCTCGGCCAGGCGGATGATGACCGCGGCCGCGATACCGGTGATATCTGCAACACGCTCCGGCCGGTGGCAGTCTTTGAGGGCGTGCGCGCGCAGCTCGTCGCCGCCGTGCGTGCATGCAGCCATGTAGGGCCTGTCTTCGAGTTGCCTCGAGAAGATGACGTGCATCATGCCGAGCGCGAGCAGCCCGTCCGTGCCCGGGTTGATCTGCAGATGTTCATCGGCGAGCGCTGCGGTGCGTGTCCGGTATGGGTCAATAACAATGAGCCGCGCGCCTTTGCGCCGTGCCTCTTCAATGAAGGGCCACAGGTGCACGTTGTTGCCGTGGACGTTCGCGCCCCAGGCAATGATGAGCCCGGCGCGCGCGAAGTCCTGTGGCTGGGGGCCGAGCTTCACGCCGTACACACGCTTCAGCGCCTCGCCCCCGGCTGCGGCGCAGATGGTCCTGTCAAGCTGCGAGGCGCCCAGCCGGTTGAAGAAGCGGCGATCCATTGACCCGTAGCCAAGCTGACCGATGGTTCCGGCGTAGCTATAGGGCAGCACGCTTTCGGGCCCAAACTCTTCGGTGACGCGCTTGAGCTTCGTCGCGATCGCGGCGTAAGCTTCATCCCACGAGATACGCACGAATGCCTCGGACTCCCGACCGCGGACCAGGGGCCCTTTGGCCACTCCCGGCTTGCGGCGCATCGGGTGGAGCAGGCGATCGGGTGCATAAACACGGTCCAGATACTTGGCTACCTTGCCGCAGAGGAATCCCCGGGTGACGGGATGTGCGGGATCGCCCTGGACCCTGGTCGCGCGCTCGTCGCCATTCGGCTGCGTCTCGATCGTGACCAGGACGCCGCAGCTGTCCGGACAGTCGAGCGAGCAGGTCGCATGTACCGTTCGCATGGTTGCCATGCCGCTATTCTAGGCTCTTCCCTGCGCAAAGCCCGCGATGCAGGCGGTCGAGCCTGGCAATGTATTCTGCTCTCACCGGTTCGCACAGCCATGGCCACGCATCCCACTCCAGCCCGCCTTGAAGCCTTCTCGGATGGCGTAATCGCCGTCATCATCACCATCATGGTGCTCGAGTTCAAGGTGCCGCACGCCGACGGCCTGGCCGGCTTTCTGACGATGGTTCCCACGTTCGGCGTGTACCTGCTCTCCTTTATCTTCACCGGGATCTACTGGATCAATCACCATCACATGGTCGACCGCCTGAAGCGGGTGGACTCGTTGATCCTGTGGGCCAACCTTGGCTTCCTGTTTACGCTCTCGCTGCTTCCCTTCTTCACCAACTACCTGGTGGAGAAAGGCGTGAGGTCGTTCCCGGTCGCACTCTACGCCGCGTCCCTGCTACTGGACGGAATGGCGTTCACCCTGCTTAGCATCGCGATTATTCGTCACATCCGGCATGCAACCGGCGTTTACGAAGCGGAAGAGGCGGAGGAACAGCTGGCCGAGAACCGCAAAGCGGCAGCCAGCCTGGCCATGTATCTGACAGCGATCGTCCTTGCCTTCTGGTATCCGTGGCCGGCCCTTGTCGTCGTGGCGGCGGTCACCCTGGTGTGGATCGTGCCCACCTTCCTGGTCAAGCCAAAACGTCATCGAGACGAACGCGGTCTCGACGGTCGGCAGCTACCCGTGCGCTGACTGCCGCTCGTGTACTCTGCACATACACTCTGCACAAGCCCTGGTGACGCTCATGGACCTTCGCATCGTACGCACTCTCCGCACATTGTGCTTTGCTCTTCCGTTGCTGTTGCCTGCCGTCGTTCACGCGCAGGCAACACTCAAAGCCGATCAGCTGCATACGCTGACGCGCGACGAGCTTGACCTGGTCAAGGTGCTGACGAAGCAGGAGTCGGCGTGGAATCGCGGGGACCTGGAGAACTTTGCGACCGGCTATAAGAACTCTCCGGACGTGCTCTTTGTGGGCCGCCAGATCAGCCGCGGCTATGACCAGATGCTGAACGACTACCGGCATAACTATCCCAGCCGCGATGCCATGGGAACGCTCTCGTTCACTGAGCTCGAGCCGCACCTGCTGGATGAAAGGTTCGCGGTCCTGCTGGGCCACTATCGCCTGGAGCGTTCGAAAAAGGCTGGCGGCAACGCGGAGGGTATCTTCTCGCTGGTGCTTGAAAAGACGAAGGACGGCTGGAAGATCATCGTTGATCATACGACGGGCTAGAAGAGGCAAGGGCAAGGTCGCCTGCGTCCTCATCGCGGCCGGCGTCGGGACGTACTTGCTTTGCACTGGATGCCCTAGACTCTTGGCATGCAGTGGCTTCGCTTGATCCTCCTCCTCCTCTTACTGGCTTCGAACGCGCGTGGGCACGCGCAGTCAGGATTCTGTGCTCAGGCCGGCGCCTTGCTCGACCAGTCGAACGCGCACTGGGGCTTGTCGGTCGCGACGCTTGATGGTGGCTCAGTATGTGCGATCCACGAGGCTCAGCTGTTTCGCCCGGCGAGCAACGCCAAGCTGCTGACCATCGCAGCGGCGCTTGATGTGCTTGGGCCGGAGAAGACGTTCGAGACCCGCGTCGCGGGCGACTTCGACCCGGCGACCGGCATCGTCCGGGGAGATCTGACACTGATCGGCGGAGGCGACGCGAATCTTGACTCTGGCGATCTGCCTTATCTTCCCCAGGCGCAGGCTGCGAAGCCGCCGCAGCCGTTTGCCTTCCATGATCTTGATGACCTGGCGGCGCAGCTGGCAGCGAAGGGTGTGAAGACGGTCGCCGGGGATATCGTGGGCGACGACCATGCCTTCCCGCATGAGCCGTACGGCTCTTCTTGGGAGCTTGATGACCTCGTCTGGGGCTACGGCGCGCCCGTTTCGGCGCTCAGCATCGCTGACAACCAGCTGAAGCTGACGTTGACGCCCGGGCTGAACCACCAGAACGCAGGCGTTGCGATCGACGATCATGGAGTCTCCTACTACACGGCTGTTTCCGACGTTCAAACAGTTGCGGGTACGACGCCGGCGCAGATTCAGATCGAGCGGCTGCCGGGGTCCCGTAAGCTTCGGGTCTTCGGAACCATCGGCGAGAACGCCAGGGCTGACAACGAAGAAATAGCCGTCGACGACCCTGCCGAGTATGCGGCGTTGGCCTTCCGGCAGGCGCTTGCCGCACACGGCATTGCCGTCGTGGGCAAGGCGCGGGCAAGTCACCTCGAGGAGTATGACGGTGCAGGATTCACGAAGCAGCTTCTGAAACCGAACGGTGCTGAAGAATCCTTCTACGCGCATCCCGGAGACTTGGGTTCTGCCCTGTCTTGCGGTGGCTACGTCTACCCCCCGACGCTTGCCACACACACCTCCGCGCCGCTCGGCCAGGATGCGATCTTTACCGCAAAAGTCAGCCAGAACCTGCACGCTGAGCTTTTGCTCCACGCGCTTGGCAGGCGCATGGGCTGCCAGACTGGCTCCACCATCTCCGGCGCCCGGATGGTCCGGGCTTTTACGCTGCATGTCGGCATCTCCGCCGATGACTTCCTGCTCTACGACGGCTCTGGCCTGAGCAGCCACGACCTGGTGGCGCCGCGTGCGCTGACGCAGCTGCTGGTCTTCGCGGCGAAACAGGCATGGTTCCCCACATTCCGCGCGGCGCTCCCGGTCGGCGGTACGGATGGCTCGCTTGCCTCCCGCTTCACGGGCGTTCTGAAAGGTCGCGTGTTTGCGAAGACAGGCACGCTGGGCGAGTCGCGCGCCCTGTCAGGCTACCTGACCGCAGCCTCCGGCAAGACGCTCGCGTTCTCGATCCTGGTTGATAATCACCGTCCGGATTCGCATGAGGATCGACTCCTGATGGATCAGATGGTTGAGCTGATTGCCGCTGCCAACTAAGTGCGTCCAAATGCCGGACGGGCGCCACTCCGTGGGTGTGGAACGGCTTCGCCGTGTTCGTGCCTTCTTCAAATGCGAGAATAGTGGAGTGAAGCGTCTTCTACACTTTGCTCCAGTTCTTGCGGCCGCGGTCCTCACCGGCTGCAACTCCACGCCGCCTCCTACGCCGCTGGCCAGCCTCAATCCTCAGCAGGCACGTGGCCACGTGACCTTCGGCGCACGCTGCGCGGTATGCCACTACGAACGGCGCTCTGGGTCGCTGCACGGACCGTCGCTGCTGGGTGTCTTCAAGAAGCAGTCACTCCCCTCAGGCGCCGCGGCGACCGACGAGCGGGTCACGGCTACCATCCTCCACGGCCGCAACAACATGCCTGCCATGGCTAACGTGATGGACGCGGGTGACGTGGACGATGTGCTCGCGTATCTCCATACCCTATGAGCGAAGTACCCGGATCTCTGGTCGGTCAAGCCGAAAAGGGAAAGATGCTGCCTGGGATCGCCGGCATCGCCATCTTTCTGCTGGTGCTGACGCTGCTGAACGTCTTCGCGGCGCTCCGGAACACCTTTGGCAGTGGAGGCAACAAGATCGCGATTCTTGCCCTGTGCACCTTGCTCGTAGTGGGCCTGCTGGGTCTGCTGCGCATGAGGCGCTGGGGCCATGCCATCGTGCTGGCGGGTACGCTGCTGCTGTCGGCCAGCTACTTTTACCTGTTTAGCCGAGTCCATGAGCTGCCGTTCATCCTGCAGGGATTCTTCATGCTGCTGTTCTTCCTCTACCTGGTCCGGCCAGAGGTTCGCGACCGCATGCTCTAGAGGCCGCTCTCGTGGGCGATGGCGCCGGCGCTGCCCTCACGCATACAATCGAAACAGATGGCGCCGGTCTCAGAACTCGTCCAGATTGAGCTTGGCCCGCGTGTGCCTGTCCGCAAACCCGAATGGCTGAAGGCGCGCGCGCCCGGCGGCGAGACCTTCCACGCATTGAAGAAGATGGCGCGCGATCTGAATCTGCACACCGTGTGCGAGTCTGCGCACTGCCCGAACATCGGCGAGTGCTGGAACCAGAAGGCCGCCACCTTCATGATGCTGGGCAACCTGTGCACCCGGCGCTGCGGCTTCTGCGCAGTGCCCAAGGGCAGGCCTGAACCGATCGATCACGACGAACCGCGCCGTGTGGCCTATGCCGTGGCGCAGCTTGGCCTGGCCCATGCGGTGGTGACAAGCGTAAATCGCGATGATGACAACCTGGGTGCCGCATCCGCGTTCGTCGAGGTCATCGCACAGATCCGGCTGCAGTCGCCGGGTACGCGGATCGAGGTGCTGACGCCTGACTTCCAGGGCAACGGCCGCTCGCTCCAGATGGTGGTCGACGCGCGGCCCGAGATCCTGAACCACAACATCGAGACCGTGCCGCGGCTCTACCGGATCGCCAAGTCGGGTGGCCGCTATCCGCGCTCACTGCGCTTTCTTGAGCAGGTGAAGGAGATGAACCCGGCGCAGGTAACGAAGACCGGCATTATCGTCGGCATGGGCGAAGAGATGCATGAGCTGCTTGCCGTCTTCCGCGACCTCGCGGACCGGAAGGTGGATATCCTGACAATTGGCCAGTACCTGCGGCCTTCAAAGGATCACCTGGTGATGACGCGTTTCTACACGCCGGATGAATTCTCCTTCCTGAAGCACGAGGCGCTTGCCATGGGTTTCCGCCACGTGGAGTCAGGGCCGCTGGTGCGCTCGAGCTACCACGCGCAGGAACAGGCAGAGTCCACCGGGCTTGCCTGACAAGCGCTTACCTTCAGCCGTACGGGCGTTTAGTCGCCCTTTGCTGGCCCTTCGAGCTCATCAAAGAGGCCGCTGAGCAGGTCGGCGTTCTGCCGTGGCAGGAGCTGAGGCTTAGGAAAGGCTGTGGGCTCGCGAAGCGGGGCCGCCTGGCGCTCGATGCGCGGATGCGTCACGGTGCGGCGGATCGGCTGCACACCGGACTTGGGCACAGCCGGCTTTGAAAGCAGGCTAAGGATCTCTCGCAGCTCTTTACGCAGGCTGACCAGGTGCCTCGTGTCCACCTGTTCGGTGATGCCGGTGATCGCAAGCTGAGGATCTTTACCGGTACGGAGCTCTGCCTTGAAGGCAGCGCGCGCGCCGGGAATGGTGTAGCCCTCGTCGTAGAGCAGAGTCTTGATGCGAAGGGCCATCTCGACATCGCGCCGGCGGAAGAGGCGCTGACCGGTGCCGCCTTTGTTCGGCTTCAGCTGCGGGAACTCGCTCTCCCAGAACCGCAGAACGTAGGCAGGCACATCGCAAAGCCTGGCCACTTCGCCGATGCGGAAGTAGAGTTTATCCGGTATCTCCCGCGAAGTGGGTGGTGAGGGACCACCAGAACGTTTGCGGATTGGCTCGTGCTGCGCCATGCGTCCAGTATAGAGGCGCGCCATTATGCCAGAGCAAGCGAATTCTTGGGGGTTCCCGGGCGGATAACCCGTTTGAATCGTTACGAATAGTGCTCATTGCGGTCGCTGTGACCCGTTGCGGGACAGGCGAGCCCCTGCCGCCCCGGTCATCCTCTGGGGGCTGGCCTGACCGCGGATGACCCTTCGCTCCGGAGAAATTCTTTGTGCGGCCTGGCTGCACTGGCAGGCCGCAACTGTCGAATGCATCTGGCGGCAGCGGGTTAGGCTGCCCGGCGCCGTCGGCTGCGACTAAGTCGGATGGTCACCATGTCAGGCGACCCTGCATCGAGCGGGAAAGGTGTGGCTCCGGGATAAGGAATTTTCCTGGAACTGAATCGCGGGCCCCGGCGTATGTTGGTGGAGGCTGACCGCAGGGCATTGCTTCGTCCGCGCATTGGGGAACTGTTTACGCGCAGCAGGGAGAGGTGAAGATGAGCACATGGGTTCGGTATTGGCCGCTAACGGGTCTGCTTGCGGGGTCGCTTGCGATAGCTGGCTGCCGGGTGGATACGCACCACAACGGCAACGGCGGCAACGATGACGTGAAGATCGCCACGCCCTTTGGCGGCATGTCGGTGAAGACCAATGATTCGGCTGTGCAGGCGAACGTCGGACTGGCTGCCTATCCCGGCGCAACGCTGGTGAAGAAGACCAGGCACAAGGATAACGGCGACTCGGACAACGACAGTGGCGCCGCTGATATCAACATGAACTTCGGCAACTTTCATCTTGGCGTCAAGGCGCTGAGCTATCAAACGACCGACTCGCCCGACAAGGTGTTGAGCTTCTACCGCAAAGACATGGCAAGATTCGGTGCCGTGCTCTTTTGCAAGGATCATCACGCGATTGGCAGTCCGAGCGTGACGCAGGACGGCCTTACCTGCAACGATGATGAGAAGCGCCACGTGGGTGTCCACGACGTGGACGACAAAGACGACAGCGGGGAGAAAGAAGGCGAGCTGAAGGCAGGGTCGAAACAGCATCAGCATATCGTGTCGGTCCAAAGGGACAGCGACGGAACCAAGATCGGGCTGGTCATGCTGGACCTGCCGGGGCACCTGGGAATGGGCGACAGCGACTCGCGCCAGTAGGCGCCCTCCGGCGGGCGATCAACGCGCGACGTCGGCAGATGGCTACAATAGCTTTATGTACAAGGATTGCCATCGCTGCCATGCGCAGCTTGCAGGTCCGGCCCTGAGGCCAGGCCTGGGCGGCGATGAGGACCGGGCGCTCTTCTGCTCGCAGTGTGGCGCGCCGCAGATCATGCTGCCGGAGTACATGCGCACAGAGGTGACGGTGGAGGCGGCAGGCAGCACGACGGGTAATGTGCCGCCGCCGCGTCCCCAGCTGTTAGACTGGCCCGTCGCGCTGGCTTGTGGGCTGCCGGTGGCGGCGGTGACCGCCCTGCTGAGCGTGCTGGCTGAAGCGAGGCCTGAGGTCGGCCTGCTGAACCTGTTTTCGATCCTCGCAGGAACCGGGGTCGTGCTTGGTCTCTACCGCTCACGGCGGCCGCTTGCCCGCATCGATCGCAAGGTGGGACTGCGGGTAGGATTGCTGACCGGCCTCTTGATGGTCGTTGCCATGGGCATCGCACTTTCGAGCTTTGGCGTGGTCGAGCGCTACATGGTGCACGGCATGGCGGCCTTTGATGCGGAATCGAACAAGCAGCAGCAGGCCGGTATGGAGATGATGAACCAGATGCTTGGCTCTGAGCCCGACCCGGAACGGAAGCAGCTTGAGCTCAGCTACCTGGCCTCGCCCGAGGTACGCGCCGGCAGTACCCTCTTCTCGCTCTCGGTGGGCGCCGGCATGGTGTTGTTGCTGAACATGGCGTGCGGTGCCTTCTCCGGTGCGCTTCAAACCCGCCGGCGTCCTCTACCGCGAGGCGAATAGAGTTGCGCCTCACTGCTATCATCACCTCTTGAAAGGCGCATACACGCAATGAGCGATCGAACAGCGAGCAGCAAGCCAAAGCTGAGACTGAAGGGGAGGCTGATGTCCGCCTCGGAGATTGAGCGCACGCTGGTGCGGCTGGCGCATGAGATTGTCGAGAAGAACGACGGCGCAGAAAACATCGGACTGATCGGTATCAAGCGTCGCGGTGTGCCTCTGGCCCAGCGCCTGGCCGTGATGATCGGCAATATCGAGAAGCGCCAGGTGGAGATTGGCGTGCTCGACATCAGCTTCTACCGCGACGACCTGACAACCGCAGGCCCGCGGCCGACGGTCAACAAGAGCGACATCGGCTTTGACGTGAACGGACGCGACATCATCCTGCTCGATGATGTGCTCTACACGGGCCGGACGATCCGGGCGGCGCTGGACGCGCTGTTCGACCATGGCCGGCCGAAGAGCGTACAGCTGCTGGTGCTGATCGATCGCGGCCATCGTGAGCTGCCGATCCAGGCTACCTACACCGGACGCTCCGTTCCCACCTCTTCGCGCGAGATCATCGAGGTGAAGCTGAAGGAAGTGGATGGCGATGAGCAGGTGCTGCTGGTTGAAGTGGAAGCGGCGGCGAGCTAGCTCATGTATCCCGCGGGTTCGCTGATCACCGTCGACGGCCTTCAACTGACCGAAGTTGCAAGGATCTTTGATCTCACGACGCAGCTTGCGGAGATGCCAGCGGGCGAGAAGTCGAAGGTGCTTGCAGGCAGGCGCGTCGCTTTGCTGTTCTACGAGTCGAGCACGCGCACGCGCACCTCTTTCGAGCTTGCCGCGAAGTCGCTCGGTGCGACCACCACGCTGGTCTCTGACAAGTCGAGCAGCATTGAAAAGGGCGAGACGCTGAAGGACACCGGACTGACTCTGCGGGCGCTGGGAGCGGAGTGCATCATTCTTCGGCATCCGGCCAGCGGTGCCCCGTCGCTGCTGGCAAAGGTGACCGGGCTGCCTGTCTTGAACGCGGGGGACGGCATGCATCAACATCCCTCGCAGGCGCTGCTTGACCTGCGCACGATGGTGCTCCGGCTCGGGCTCGAGGACCGGCCCGTCAATGAGTCGCTGCTGAAGGGTGTCACGGTCAGCATTACGGGCGACATCCGCCATAGCCGGGTTGCGCGCTCGAACGCCATGCTGCTACCCCGCCTGGGTGCGAAGGTGATACTGTGCGGGCCGGAAGAGCTGCTGCCTGAGGAGGCACGTTCGCTGGGCAAGATCGAAATTGTGCGCGAATTTGAAGCCGCGCTCGAGCGATCGCAGGTGGTGGTGATGCTGCGCATCCAGCGTGAGCGGCTCGCCGGTCTTGAGCTCGATCTTGCGGAGTACATCGGCAAATACCAGCTGACCGGCGAACGGCTTCGACGTCTCGCGCCCGATGCGTTGGTCATGCACCCAGGGCCTATGATTCGCGGGCTCGAGATCGAAGGCGAAGTTGCGGATGGTCCTCGGTCGGCGATCGAGGACCAAGTGCGCAGCGGTTTGGCCGTGCGAACCGCCCTGCTGGCAAGGGCGTTGCATGTCATGTAACAGAAGCAGTAGCTTTCTTCCGGAGATTGTAGCTGAATGAGTAGCGTACTGATTTCTGGCGGTCGCGTCATTGATCCGGCCAGCGACCTGGATGATCTTCGAGACGTGCTGCTTCGGGATGGCCTGGTGCGAGGAGTCGAGAAGCCTGGAGGCTTCGCAGGAGTCGATGTGTCTGAGACCCTGGACGCTGGAGGCTATATCGTCGCGCCTGGATTGATCGACATGCACGTTCATCTGCGGGAGCCGGGCCAGACCTACAAGGAGACGATAGCGACGGGAACCGCAGCGGCAGTGGCCGGCGGCTTCACGTCGGTTGTCGCCATGCCAAACACCGTTCCCGTGAATGATTCGCCGGAAGCGCTTGAGTGGATGCTCTCGCCTTCACGTTGCCCGTCAGCACGCGTCTTTGCGATGCCCGCGGCGACTGCAGGAAGCCTGGGCAGAACGCTGACCGACTTTGAGGCGCTCGCAGCGGCAGGAGCGCGCGGCTTCACCGACGACGGCAAGCCGGTGCTTGAGTCCGGCCTGATGTTTTCTGCGCTCCTACGGGCAGGGCGCCTCGGACTTCCGGTCAGTCAGCACGCCGAAGATCCGCGGCTCTCGCAGGGAGCCATCGTCAACGCCGGACCAGTGGCCTTTCGGCTCGGTCTGCGAGGCTACCCGAACGAGGCGGAGAGTTCAATCGTCGAAAGGGATATCTCGCTGCTACGCGAGGTGCAGGAAAAGCACGGGATCACGGCGCATCTGCATGTTCAGCATGTGTCGACGGCAGGTGCGATCGAGGCGGTGCGCGCGGGTAAGGCGCAGGGGCTGCATGTAACCTGCGAGGCAGCGCCGCATCACTTCACGCTGACTGATGAAGCGGTTGGAGATTTCGACACGAACGCGAAGATGAACCCGCCGCTACGTTCTGAAGCAGACCGGCAGGCGGTGATCGCGGGCCTGCTCGATGGCACCATCGACTGTATCGCCACCGACCATGCTCCGCATGCCCGCCACGAGAAGGAAGTGGAATTCGAACGCGCGGCAAACGGCATCACGGGCCTTGAAACATCGCTCGGACTCGCCCTTCGCGTGCTTCACCAGGAACACGGCGCAAAACTTGCCAAGGTGATCGGTCTAATGAGCACCACGCCAGCCGCGACGGTGATGCTCGGCCAAGCAGGCTCGTTGAAGCCCGGCAACTGGGGAGATGTTGTGATCTTCGCGGCTGAAGAGAGATGGCAATTTGACCTGCGGGCTTCAAGGTCGAAGTCACGAAACACACCATTTGATGGCGTCGAGATGCTGGGGAAGGTGAAGGCCACAGTAGTCGGTGGCAAGGTTGTGCACCGGGGGTAAGTGCATGTACGTCGCATTGCTGCGCGGGATCAACGTCGGCGGAAGATGCCTGCTCCCGATGAAGGAGCTCGCGGCGATCTTTGCGGCGTCCGGAGCAAGCCGGGTAAGAACCTACATCCAGAGCGGCAACGTCGTCTTCGAGGCCAGCGATGCGGAACAGGTCGTGGGGAGGGTGACGCCTGAGATTAAGGTGCGCTACGGTTATCCTGGCCACATGGTGCTGCGTTCCCGCGATGAGCTGACATCAGCTTTCGCCAGCAATCCGTTCGTGCAGGCCGGCGCTGCGATCGACACGCTTCACGTCTACTTCCTGAACGCCAGGCCGGATGCCGCGGCGGTTAGTTCGCTTGATCCCGAGCGATCGCCTGGCGACAGCTATGTTGTTATGGGCCAAGAGGTTTATCTGCAGCTTCTAAACGGCATGGCACGCACGAAGCTCACGAACCTCTACTTCGATCACCAACTGAAGACGGTGAGCACGGCGCGCAACTGGAAGACGGTCACGAAGCTGGTTGGAATGATGGGAGAGGCAAAGCCAGGTACTTCCTGATCGCGAAGAACGGCCCCTCCTTAGAGGAGCCGATTCGCTTGCCCGGTCTAAAGCAGTGACATTTTTCTGGCGGTGCTGGTCAGAATATCGAGTGCCCGGTCCAGGTGTTCACGCGTATGCTCGCTGGTCATGATGATGCGCACACGTGCCTTGCCCTGTGGCACGGTCGGGAAGGCGATGCCGGTTGCCATGAGGCCCGCGGCGAACAGCTCTCGGGAGAACTCCATCGTGGCGCGTCCATCGCCGAGGATGATCGGAATGATCGGCGTCTCGGACGCTGGGGTCGTATGCCCGCCGATATCGAAGCCGCTTGTCTCAAGCTGCTGCTTGAAGTAGCCGGTGTTGTCCCACAAGCGCTGAATGCGTTCAGGCTCATCTTGAAGAATGTCAAAGGCCGCGATGCAGGTCGCCGCAACCGAGGGCGGATGCGAGGTGGAGAAAAGGAATGGACGTGCGCGGTGATAGAGAAAGTCGATCAGATCGCGGCTGCCGCACACGTACCCGCCCAGCGCGCCGATGGCCTTTGATAGCGTGCCCACCTGCACATCCACCTTGCCGTGCACGTCGAAGTGATCGACACTGCCCCGGCCGTTGCGACCCAGCACGCCGGACGCGTGCGCGTCATCGACCATCATGATGGCGCCGTACTTCTCAGCCAGAGCTGCGAGCGAGCCCACAGGCCCGATGTCTCCATCCATCGAAAAGACGCCGTCGGTGATGATCAACTTCTTGCCGGGTTCGTTCTCGATCTCCTTGAGGAGTTCTTCGCAATGAGCGACATCCTTGTGGCGGAAGACCTTGATCTTCGCCCGGGACAGGCGGGCGCCGTCAATGATGCTCGCGTGGTTCAACTCATCTGAAAGGATGAAGTCTTCCTTGCCCAGGATCGAGCCGACGGTGCCGGCGTTCGCGGTGAAGCCGGACTGGAAGACGACACAGGCTTCGACATTCTTGAACCGCGCGATCTTCTCTTCAAGCTCCATGTGGATCCGCATGGTTCCGGCGATGGTGCGGACCGCACCCGAGCCCACGCCATGCTGCCGGATGGCCGTGATCGCGGCTTCTTCGAGCTTCGGATGATTGCACAAGCCGAGGTAGTTGTTGCTCGCAAGATTGATCACCTTCTTGCCGTCGTAGGTGCATACCGGCGCCTGGACATCGTCCAGCTCACGCAGCTTGAAAAAGGTGCCAAGCTGCTTGAGCTCATCCATTTGAGCGGTGAGATGAGCAAGCTGCGGGCGGGCGATGGAGGCAGTAGACATAAAGAAAGTTTAGACCTATTTTCCGCATTGCAAATCCCCGTGGATTTGCTTTTCCGCATCTGATGAAGATAGGAACGAGCGCTTCTTACCCCTGTGTATGCGCAGGGTTGAAGCAGAGGAAGTACGATGAACACCTGTAGTTTTTGGAAGTTCACGCCTGGTTGGATGTTGTCCCCTGCGGGATGCTTGAAGCCCCTTGCAAGGCGCGAGCGCAACTGTTCGCGTGCGTCCGTTCCGGACCAGGTGGCGCACCAAGCTCTGAACAGCTCGGCGACTCATCAAGCATCGCTTCAACCACGGCCCCGGTGCCTTACCGTCGGCAGATCCTGCTTGGGTCTCCGGTACCCGGCCGATCAGCTCAGAAGACGGCCTGTTGCCAGTCCGCAGGCGCTTCATAGCACGGTCAATCCGGCACCAGCCTCGCGCCGCACTGTCCCTCTACATCTCTCAACGACATTGGAGTTCCGGCAGAGTCGGTCATGAGTATCCGGCTCACGGATGACCTTGCTGTCGTCTCCTCGGCGGCAAGGTAGCGTACGCACGATCAACGTATGTGACGACGCATTAAACCTGGAGTGACCTTCTGGCCAAGGTCACTCCGTTTTTTGTGTGCGAACGGCGGCCAAGTGTGCCTCCACCAGAGCTCTCGCTCGAGAAATCACGGAAGCATCGTCACCCGTACCTTGAAGCAGGTAGCTGGGGTGAAGCTCCGCTTCGCCTCGAAACCACGTGGCCTGACGCTTTGCGTAGTTGCGATGCCCCTGCTGGGCACGCTCGACAGCCGCAGCCTCGGTCATCTCGCCGCGCAAAACGGCTGCAGCCTCGGCGTACCCGAGCGACGTGAATGGCCGGCAGTGGGGTCCGAGGCGTGAAATCAGGTTGCGTGTCTCCTCAACCAGGCCCTGCGCGAACATGGCGGCTGCACGCTGATTGATGCGCGCGTACAGTTCGGCGCGGTCTGGCACGAGGATCATCCGCAGGATGCTGAAGCCGCTAAGAGCGTCGCGTCCGGACTGCCATTGCTCGGTCATGGGCGCGCGCACGGCGAGCGAGACCTCGATAGCGCGGATGACCTTTGACACATCATTGGCGTGGATCTGCGCCGCGGCCTTTACATCAAAGCGACTAAGCGTCCGGTGCAGGCTTGCGGCACCCCGCAACCGTGCACGCTCGCGAAGCAGACTGCGCAAGCCCGGGTCCTGAGGCGGTGCCGGGAAGAGTCCATCCAACAGGGCGCGGGCGTAGAGTCCGGTGCCTCCGGCCAGGATCGGCAGGGCATGCACACGACTGAGAACCGAACGGGCGTGACGGGCGTAATCGCCTGCGGTACACGTCTCATCAGGATCGTAGAGGTCGAGCAGATGATGTGGAATCAGCTGACGCTCGGCTAGGCTGGGTTTGGCGGTGCCGATCTGCATGAACCGGTACACGGCGACCGAATCGCAGGAGAGCACCTCTCCGCCGAACTCCTGCGCGAGAGCGATCGACAAGGCTGTCTTGCCGCTTGCAGTGGCGCCGAAGATGGCGATGAGGGGACGCATGGATTAGTAGAAGAGAAGCATGAGGGCGCACGGTCCGGGATGGCGACCAGGTTTCCCGGTGAAAAGCTCCGCGAAGCCGTGCTAGATGCGCCACCAACCTGGATGGAAGATAGCGTGACGGTCGGCGCAGAAGAGCACCCAGGTCAGGACCAGGGCTGCGAGCACGAGCAGGCCGCGAAGCTGGATACGGCGCTCCCGCCTGTAAGCGGCGGCGTGATCAGGACTCGTCTTCAGGCGGCGGCTTGTCATGTCACGTTTGGTTATGGGTCTGCCGGCGCATCACTCCTCGCGCCCGGCATGGTGCGAGATGATGAAGTGAATACGCAGTTCGAGGTTCGGTCCGTTGAACTCTTTCAGCAGCGGCGGGAACTGCCCCACGCCCGTGATCGAACCCCAGGCCGCACGATCGATCGCCTGATCGTGCGTGCTGGCATCAAGGTGCATGGCGCTTACCGTGCCGTTTGAGTTGATGGTGAACCGGATCAACGTCGAGCCTTCCTTGTTGAGAGGCGGCGCGCACTCCTCCGGGATCAGCGGGTACCAGGAGGCGCGGAGGATACGTAGAAGGCGCTTGATGTAGGGACCGAAGTCGACGCCCAAGGTATCGGACAGGATCTCAGCATCGCTGCCGGCGCCGTTGTGGGCGGAACTCGGCGCGGAGCCGTAGTCGCCCCCGCCACCTGCCCTTGCAGCCGCCGAGGCGGCATCGCGGTTACTCTGCCCTGGGCTGGTGGGAGACCCGAAGGTGGGCTTTGAGGTTGTGGGAGAAGGGGGTCGCGGAGCATCAGGGATCGCTGCATTCTGCTGCGGACGGGGCTGCTGCTGAGGCTGCGGCGCGGGCTGCTGTTGCGCCTGTTGAGGCTGCGGCGCAGGCTGTGGCTGGGGAGCCGGCGGCAGCGGGCGCGCCGGTGCGGGCTGCGCGGGCGATCCTGCCTTCGGCTGTGGCTGCTTGACCTGAGGGACCGGCTTGGCGCTCTTCGCAACCCGATCCTGATCGCTGATGCGACGAGTGGACTTAGGTGGGTGCTGAACAAGGCTCTTTGGCAGTTCGAGATAGTCCAGATGCTTCTGCTCGGCCACGTTCTCGGGCGGATTCACAATGCGCCCCTGGTGGAAGAGGACACGAGGCCCGTAGAACGCGAACCACGCAAGCGCCAGGCACACGATGATCGAAACATAGATCGATTCACGAAACCGGGCACGCGAGATCTCATCGTCAATCGAATCGAGCAGGTGGATCAGCTCGTGTTCTTCCAGTTCACCAAAGCGACGGGTCGCAACCTTCAGTGGGGCTGGAGGCTCAGAAGACGCTCGGGGGGTATTGGTCGGGTTGGGCGGGGTCTCGAGTGAGGGCATCTGGCCTGCAGGCAGTATGGGAGCGTCTTAGCGTCTGACGCTTTCAGGGCACTAATAGTTTTGGCGCCCCCTCAAGTGTAGAGGATTCGGGTTCCGGATTGGGGCAAAGGCGGCCCGGAGGGTACCCGTTCGCGGATCGCCGGTTAGACTGGAGCAGTATGGTTGGATTTTCAGAGGTTATGAGCGCGGTGGTGCTGACAGTGAGCGACCGCTGCGCTGCGGGCACCAGGGTCGATCTTTCGGGACCGATCGTCGCCAGCATCCTGTCCGAGGCGGGCATCAGGGTTGAGGCGAAGGCAGTGCTGCCGGATGAAGTAGGCGAGATTGCCCACGCGCTGCGCCACTTTGCCGCAGTGACTGACCTGATCGTGACGACTGGAGGCACCGGCCTGGCACCGCGGGATGTGACGCCCGAAGCTACCAGGCTGGTTTGCGACCGGCTGGTAGAAGGCCTCAGTGAGCGGATGCGTGCTGTCGGACTCGCCGAAACGCCGATGGCCCCGCTGAGCCGCGCGGTCTGCGGCTGCCTGGGTGCGACGCTGATCATCAATCTGCCCGGAAGCCCGGCCGGTGCGGAAACCTCGTTGAAGGCGATCCTGCCGTTGCTGCCGCACGCTTTGCGCCTGCTGATGGGCGATACGGAACATGCCGACACCTCACCTTCTGACGGAAAAGGCCCCGCCGCTCAGACCGGGACCAGCGCGTGATCGGTACGTTTCTGCTTGGGATCCCGTGGAAGAAGATCCTGATCTGGCTGGGCAAGGCGAAGGTCTGGATCCTGCTGGTATTGAAGCCGCTCGGCGTATGGGGCATCCTTGGCCTGTCCATTGTCGATTCAGCGGCGATCCCGCTGCCGTTTCTTGATCCGCTGATCGTCAGCTACGGCGTCGCAGATCATGCCCGGATGGTGCTCTTCTGCCTGATGGCCGCGGTAGGATCGGCGATCGGCAGCATGCTGCCCTACTATCTCGGGCGCGCTGGCGGCGAACTCTTCCTGCTGAAGCGAATCAATCGTGAACGCTATGAGCGGCTACGCGACCGGTTCGAGAAGCAGGAGTTTTTGGCCATCATGCTGCCAGCCATGTGTCCTCCCCCCATGCCTGTGAAGCTCTTCGAGCTCGCAGCAGGTGTGTTTGAGATGAGGCCACTCTCCTACTTTCTGGCGATTTCGACGGGCAAATTCATCCGCTTCCTGGTGGAGTCGATCCTGGTCATGATCTATGGACCGGCGATCCTGTCTACTGTGCTCAGGGTCTTCCATCGCCATGCGAATGTTACGTTGAGTGTGATCGGCGTGCTGGTGGTGGTGCTGGCGGTTTACGTGCTGAGGAAGATCTTCGACCGCCGGCGCGGCGTGCGTCTGCCGGTGGAAGATGAGGAGATCCTGGTTGGTCCCGGCGACGCGCTTTAGTAGAGGCACGCGAAGCCTATACCCGATGGATTGCTCGCCGCCCTTGGTTAGAGCGCGCTTGCTCTGATGGAGATCCCCGCCTCCTCCGCGAGCTTCACCACGGCGTCCAGATCAAAGAGCAGCGTCCGGCCAGCCTCCACCGAAAGGCATGTGGCTCCAGCCTTGCGCATGGCCTCAATCGTGGCAACGCCGATCACGGGAACGTCGAAGCGCATGTCCTGATTTGGCTTGGCCACTTTGACGACGGTCAGCGCCCGCGAGAGCGTAGAGTCGCCCTTCCCGAGCGAACCAAAGAGCTCTCCGGCGCGCGCGATGGTGGCGTCTGTGCCTTCCATGGCCTCGACTGCGACGCATGCCTGGGCCGCTATGACCACTGTCTGGCCAAGATCGTAGCCGGCGATGGCGCGCGCCACCTTGAGCCCGTAGGCGATATCCTGCTGCTCGGCCTCGCTGGGCGACCGGGCTGTCAGCACGCCGGGCTTCGCCAGCAGAGGCTCAAGGTAGGCGGTCGAGGAGATCAGCTCAATCCCCTCGTCCCCGAGCACCTTGGCAATCGCGCCCAGCAGCATATCGGTGTTGCGTGTGCGCAGGTTCAGCAGCAGCTTGGCGAGCCGCCAGTCGGGGCGGATGCTTGAGAAGATCTGCTTGTGCTTCACCTGGCCGGCCATCACGGCCTGGCGGACGCCTTCAGCCTGGAAGGTATCGATCAGCTTCGAAAGCTCACCAAGCGACAGCCAATGGACGGTGATCTCCGAATCGATGGCGGCACGCGCGTCCATCTCGGCGTCGGTCTCTTCCTTGATGGCGGCGACGACGACATGCAGGCCGTGAGCTCGCGCGGCTTCGAGCAGCAGGAACGGAAAACGCCCGTTGCCTGCGATCAGGCCCAGCTTTTCGGGCGTTGATCCCGCGGCCATGCTAGCGGATCACGCCGCGCTGGCTGCGGGTGACAAAGTCCACGAGATAGCGGACATGTTCCCCGGCCTCCCCGGCGTCGAGGCGTCCGCGAAGTTCTTCAAGAGCCTGCGAGACGTTTTTCTTCGAACCGGTAAGGGTGCGGTAAGCGGAGCGCAGTTCCTTGAGCTGCTCGGGCGTGAAGCCCTTGCGTTCAAGGCCGACCTTGTTCAGCCCGTAGGCGTGATTGTCGCGGGCGATCGAGGTGAGCGAGTACGGCAGAACATCCTGCGTGATGGTGGTTCCTCCACCGATGTAGGCGTATTTGCCGATGCGGCAGAACTGGTGCACTGGGCAGAGAGCGCCAACGACAGCATGGTCTTCGACCGTGACATGACCAGCCAGCGTGGCGGCGTTAGCAAGGATGCAGCCATTGCCAATGTGCGAGTCATGACCGATGTGGGCGTAGGCCATGATCAGGCAGTCCGAGCCCACCGTGGTGTGGCCGCCGCCGCCTGCTGTCCCTCGGGAGATGGTGACGTATTCGCGAATTACGGTGTCGTCGCCAACGGTAACGCGAGTGGGTTCGTTTCTGTACTTCAGATCCTGCGGAGCGACCCCCACGCAGGCAAACGAGAAGACGCGGACCCCCCTACCGAGCACGGTATGGCCATCGAGCACGACGTGCGAGACCAGCTCGCAGCCTTCGCCGAGCACCACGTTGGCGCCTATCGTGCAGAAAGGCCCTACGGTGCAGCTCTCAGGAACGACGGCTCCATCGCCGACGATGGCGGTGGGATGAACGCTCACGCGACCGGCTCCGGTTCGGGCTTCAACACTTCGGACGCAGTCGGTTCAGCTTTGGTCGGTTCGGGCTTCGTCGCTTCGGGTTGCTTCGGTTCGGGCCTGGCGCGCGGCACGACCATGCAGGTGACAGTCGCCTCGCAGACGACCTTGCCGTCAACCGTGATGCTGCCGAACATCTTTA
Source organism: uncultured Acidobacteriaceae bacterium (assembly GCA_964247475.1). Taxonomy (GTDB): domain Bacteria; phylum Acidobacteriota; class Terriglobia; order Terriglobales; family Acidobacteriaceae; genus Edaphobacter. The sequence continues at coordinate 43,886 of CAXTUS010000014.1, forward strand.
CCGCGCGCGTGCGCCAGTTCACCACCTTCACCTCGATGCGGAGCTGATCGCCAGGGGTGACTGGCCGTTTGAACTTCGCTTCGTCAATGCCGGTAAAGACCATCAGCTTCTCATCGCGGTCAGGGATCTCGGTCAGCAGCAGCGCGCCGCCGGTCTGCGCGATAGCCTCGACCATCAGCACACCGGGCATGATGGGGTAGTCCGGGAAGTGGCCGATAAAGAACGGTTCGTTGATGGTGACGTTCTTGAGGGCGACGATGCGTTGCTTGCGCTCCATCTCGACGACGCGATCGATCAGCAGGAAGGGATAGCGATGGGGGAGGATCGCCATGATCTCGGTGATATCGAGCGTGGTCTTCGCGGGCGCTTCGGTTGCGGATTCACTCATAGCAACCCAGAGTATAAACTCCGGAGCCGGGACGCGAAGCGGAACACCCAACGAAGGGCCCGCCGTCGGGATGAGGACGCTGTCGCTCTTACTTCTTCTTTTCGAGCACCTTCTCCTTATCGAAGAGGTCAGGCGAGAGCTGATCGTTGAAGTGAACCTTGGTGTAGAAGGTCTGGGCGGCCATGTCGCCGTTCCGATAGCCGGTGATGTTCATCGGCGTCGCGACGCCCTGGTACAGTCGCCAGTCACCGTAGACCTCTTCATCCACGTCGTAGTCCTTGAACTGTTCGTTACGCCACTGGAAGGAGCGCTGCAGCGGGAAGTGGGTGTCCTGCTCGATCTCGATCTCGACCGCGTCGTTATTGGTACCCAGGATCGAAACCTTGTCGACTGCGCGACGATCGCGCGTGCCCTGGCCATCGTAGAGGATCACCACCCCGGGCTGGTGGATCCAGGTCCGCATCACCTCTTCGAGCGAGTGGGATTGCCGCCGGTAGAAATCCGTCACCTGCTTTTCCGGCAGCGTGGTGGTTCCCTTGTAGGTCTTCTCGTAGCCCTGCTGATCGGTCCAAAGGTGGACGAGGTCCTTCTTCATGCCGGGCATGATCATGCCGCGCACTGTCAGGTACTCCACGCGCGTAGCCTCCGGCTGAAAGCGCCGGTACTGTACAAAACGGACGACGCTGCCGGTCGGCTGGCCTCGAAAGAAGGTCGCGGTCTGACCCTCGATCACGGCGGTCTGCTTATTCAGCCAAGCGCTACCGCCCAGCGCCACCAGCATCTCGTCGAGCAGGCGCTTGCCGTGCTGCTCCTGGGTCTCGCCGGGCCGTGCCTGAGGCTGGGCGCTCTGCATCTCGCCGGCGGTCTGTGCGTGCGCCTGCTCGGAAGGTGAGCCGGCAACGCAGGCAAGAAGGACCAGGGACAGGCAATGCTTGTTCAAGAAGTTCCGCTCCATGTCTCTTTCTTCACTTATCCGCTACCCGACCAGCACAGCCCCACCGTTCACATTGAAGATCTCGCCCGAGATGAAGCCGGCAAGCGGCGTACAGAGAAAGACGACGGGGCCTGCGATCTCGTCTACGTGTCCCACGCGCCCGAGCGGGATCAGGGCGGTTGCTTTCTTGGACGTCTCGGGATCGCTAAGGGCAGCGAGCGACATCTCGGTGGCCACCCAGCCGGGCGCAACGCAGTTGACGTAGATGCCCCGGCCAGCGAGCTCACTCGAAAGGCTCTTGGTCAGCGAGATCAGCGCGCCCTTGCTGGCAGCATAGTCGGCGTGGAAGGCCTCGCCGCGCTGGGCGGCAGTCGAGGCGATCAGGACCACATGACCCTTTACGGGACCAGCCTGGCTCAGCATCTGGGCCGTGCCGGCCTGCACCAGCCCGAAGACGCTGTCGAGATTGATCGACAGGGTGCCGCGCCACTGCTGATCCGTCATGGTCGCGATCGGCTGGTCATGCGGCGGCCAGATGCCATGATTGACGATCAGGCAGTCCAGCCTTCCAAAGGCGGCTACGGCGGCTGCGATCAGGGCGCGGCCATCGTCCGGGGTTCGCAGGTCCTGCTGAAGGGCGCGACAGACCCCGGGGCCTCCCAGCTCCGCCGCCAGCGCTGCTGCCGTGGCTTCTGCGCTTTGATAACTGAAGATGACCCTGGCACCGGCCTGCCGGAACATCCGCACGGTCGCGGCGCCAATGCCGCGGGAGCCCCCGGTCACGAGCACCACCTTGCCTTCGAGCGATATCTGCAATCCGACCATCTCTTGTCTGAAAACCTCTCCCTACGAGTATGCTCGATCTTCTAAACTAACTTTGACATTGGAGACTGGTCCATGAAGAAAGCCATCCTGGTTGTGCGCCTCCTGCTCGGGCTCATGTTTACGTTCTTCGGCTTGAACAACGTCCTGCACTTTCTGCCGCAGCCCGCGATGCCGCCAAGTGACGGAGCGACGTTCGGCATGCTGATGATGGCACATGGGTATATGTCATTCGTCGGAGTGCTGATGGTGATCGCCGGCATCCTCTTGCTGGTCGGCCGCTATGTGCCGCTGGCGCTCGTGATCTTGGGGCCGATTCTGGTAAACATCCTGATGTTTCACCTGCTCTTCCATGCGCCCGGGATTGCAATCGGCCTGGTTGCGACCCTCTTTGAGGTGTCTCTGATCTGGGCCTACCGGCTCAGCTTCCGCGGCCTGTTTGACGCAGCTCCTGAAGTCTCCTAAGTCGGCGGAACACGCGAAGTGTACAATCCACAACTGGCGCCCATCCGGCGTCAGGAAGCCTTCGCTTTCGCTTCTTTCCTCTTGGCGGCGATCAGCTTCTTCTGCTCAGCCTTCGAAAGTGCCAGCACCTTCAATGCCTTGGGTGGCAGCTTCGCATAGGTCAGGGCGTGCGCCGCAGAAAGCTCGCTCTGCCACACAGCCGGGCCATGCACATCCCATCGTTCGATCGCGACCCAGAAAATACGAGCCATGTAGGGCGCCGGGATGATGCCGTCGATCTCGAGCAGATCGTGAAACCGCTCCTGCCCGGCGGGGTAAGAGATGGGGCGTCCACGACCTCCGTTAAGGTCGAGTACAGCGAACATCTTGCCGCCGATGGCCTTGTCGCCAACCCAGAAGAGGAGGCCGCCCCACTGTTCGGTCTCGACAACATGCGGCAAAGACAACAGGAAGTCGCGCATGCGTTCGGCATTCATGCATGCACAATACCGTTTCAGCCGGGCATGACGCTAGCTTTTGTTCGCTTTGGCCTTGCTGCCGCCAGCCTTCTTGAGCTTGGTGGCCGCAGCAGCCTTTGAGTCCGCCTTCTTCTCCCCTTTGGTCTGTTTGCCCTTGGGCTCGCAGCTTCCCTTTTCGCCAGCAGCCTTGCCGGGCGTTGGCTCGAAGCCGGGCCAGCACTGCTGGGCCGAGGCAGGCTTCGTCGCCGGTGTCTTCTTCGCAGCAGACTTCTTTGCCGGGCTCTTCTTCGCCGGGGTCTTTTTTGCAGGGGACTTTTTTGCAGAGGTCTTCTTCGCGGTTGCCATGGGAGCTTAGAGGCTCACGGGACGGCACTCGGCTGTCCGCAACTTCAAGTTCTTCCGAGAATGTTTCACTTTAGCTTCAAACGAATCGGACCCTTTGCGGTCGAACCATCAACCACCTTGCCCCCTTGCGTAATCACGATCCTGCCTGCATCCACCAGGCGCCGTGCGGCCATGCGGGCAGGCTCCATCAGGCCCTCCCAGTCGCGGCGCGTATCACGACCGCCGACCAGCTTCGCCGCCTCCGAGGGGCAGATCGTCTTGTCACGGCCACGCTCGGCAAGCAGCTCAAGAATAGCCGCTTCGAGCGCCGCATCACCCTCGCCCGGCTTGTGGCCACGGCACGCGTCAGAGCAGTACTTGATCACGTCCCAGTCCTTCTCCCACTTCTTCCTCCACTCGAAGGCCCGCCCGCAGGTCTTGCAGATCTTCTCCTTCTTCGGCGTCTCGGGCTCGCGCTTGCGGATACGGTCTGGCATGTCAGCTCACTTTCTACGGACTCATTTCGATGCTGCTTTGATCTCTATACTGATAGATGCATGCACACCTTCGCCCCCGTTGAAGATCAACTCGCGCTCATCACCAAGGGCGCCGCTGAGATCATCCCGCTTGAAGATCTCAAAACCCGCCTCGAAGAGTCGCGCAAGACCGGTCGCCCGCTGCGCATCAAGGCGGGTTTCGATCCCACCGCCCCCGACCTGCACATGGGCCACACCGTGCTGATGCGCAAGCTGCGCCACTTCCAGCAGCTTGGCCACACCGTCATCTTCCTGATCGGTGATTCCACCGCGCTGATCGGCGACCCGACCGGTAAGTCCGCCACGCGTAGGCAACTAACCCAGGATGAGATCGACGCCAACGCCGAGACCTACAAACACCAGGCCTTCAAGATCCTCGACGAGGCGAAGACCGAGATCCGCTATAACAGCGAGTGGCTTTCGAAGATGGGCTTCGCCGACATGATCCGCCTTGCCGCCAAGGCCACGGTCTCGCAGATGCTCGAGCGCGACGAGTTCAACAAGCGCTTCGAGGCCGAGGAGCCGATCTCCGTGCACGAGCTGCTCTACCCGCTCGCCCAGGGCTACGACTCCGTCATGCTGAAGTGCGACGTGGAGCTGGGCGGCACCGATCAGAAGTTCAACCTGCTGCAGGGGCGCCGACTGCAGCGCGATGCCGGCCAGCTGCCGCAGATCGTGCTCATGACCCCGATCATCGAGGGTCTCGACGGCGTGCAGAAGATGTCGAAGTCGCTGAACAATGCGGTCGGCGTCACCGATTCGCCCTTTGACATGTTCACCAAGCTGATGATGATCCCGGACGCCATGATCCCGCGCTACTATGAGCTGCTGACCGACGTGCTGCCGGCCGAGATCGCCGCCATCGAAGCGCAGATCAAGGCAGAGACTCTGCACCCGATGCAGGCCAAGCGCGACCTGGCACGCACCATCACCGCTGACTTTCACTCGGTCGAGCTTGCCGCGCACGCCGAGGAAAACTGGTCGAAGCAGTTTCGGCAGGGCGGCGTTTCGGATGACATCGAAGAGGTTGGCATCTCCAAGGCAGAGGTCGCAGGACCTGAGGCACACACCACCGAGGACGGTACTCCCGGCTTTACGGTGCGGGTTCCGAAGCTGCTCGTGCACCTTGGGCTCGTAGCCTCGAACGCCGAGGGAACACGGAAGCTGGCCGAAGGCGCCGTGAAGATCGCAGGGGCCGTGCCCAAGGCCCTCGTCTCCACGCTTGCCGAAGTGCCCGTTACCTTGACGGTGCGCCTGGGCAAGAAGGCGAAACGAGCTAACCTGACGTAGATGTGTCACTTATCGCTTCAGCGAGCGTCCAAATCAATGATGAAAACAGGCCCTTTTTCTTGCGGACGTTTCGGGTGTGCACTCTCCGCGGGTGTGTTCGCGCTGCTTGTCTCAATCGGCGCCAGGGCGCAGGATGCGAAGTCGATTGTCGCGACCGCAGTCCAGACCGAGCTTGCCTCCGACCGGAACGATCATAGCGCCTACATGTACCGCGACCATGACGTAACGCCCGAGCACGACACCCTCTTCTACACGGTAGAGACGCCGCAGGGCATCCTGCGCAGGAAGCTCGAGGATCATGGCCGGCCCCTTTCGGCTGATGAACGGCGGGCGGATGATGACCGCATCCACGCGCTGCTCGCAGACAGTTCCGCACAGGCCAGGGCCCGCCGGGATTCATCGCACGACGACAACCAGGCGGAGGAGATGTTGAAGCTGCTGCCGGCCGCCTACCTTTGGTCGATCGCGGGCGAAGAGGGCAGCGTCATCACGTTGAACTTCAAGCCCGATCCGAACTTCACCTCACACAGCTTTGAAGCGCGCGTCCTGTCCGCCATGGGTGGCCAGGTCAGCATCGATCGCAAGGCAAATCGCATCCGCTCCATCAAAGGCACGCTGCTTGACGATGTGACGTTTTTCCTGGGCATTGGCGGCCGCCTGCACAAGGGGGGCAGCTTTGAGGTTCAGCGCCGCGAGGTGGTGCCAGGGCACTGGCAGATGACTGAGTCACACGTCCATATCGCCGGCCATGCCCTGTTCTTCAAGACCATCGGCAGCCAGGAAGATGAAGTCCGTTCAGACTTCAAGCCATCCCCGGCACTGACCCTGCAGCAGGCCGGCGAGATCGTCAGCAAGCTGAATTAGAAGCGACAGCACGTGCGTCCAAATTGCGGACGGCGGCCGCTTCCTGGGGTAGAGCCGCGTGCCCGGGCCAAGCCTTCGCTTCTTTCGCAGCTTCTTCCGCGTGCCGGCGCTTCCATCCCACCAAGTGGCGCCCGTCCGGCGCTGGGACGCAGGTTGCCGTTGCATCCTACAATCTCCTTGTGCCGCAATCATCCCCGTACCCGCACTCCGACCGCGAGATCATCCGCCTCATCGATCGCAGCCCGTCGCATCGAGCGGGCTACAAGCAGCTGATCCGCGAGCTTGGGCTGGGCGGCGGACGCGAGCGCCGCCTGCTGCTTGAGCAGCTTGCCCGTATCACCCTGCGCGGCGAGCTGGTGAAGCTCGACACCGGCTTCTGGGGCCTGCCGCATGCAACGCCTGAAAAGACCGCACGCGCGCCACGGTACGAGGCTGAGATCACGCAGCAAAGAATCACGCGCGACAAGCTGGTAGCCGGACGTCTTGACCTGCACCGGGATGGCTTCGGCTTTGTCAGGCCAAACGGATCCGCCGCTCGCGAAGATGATCTCTTCATTCCGCCGAATGAACTGAACGGCGCCATGCAGGGCGACGAGGTGCTGG
>CAXTUS010000015.1:0-11463 GCA_964247475.1 uncultured Acidobacteriaceae bacterium
TATTTCGGCTCCGGGCGCGCCCGCCAAGCCCGCGCCCGCCAGGGCTGCTGCTGCTGCGGCGCCACCCGCGATGCTGCGCGGCGTCACCAAGGGTGGTGCGATTCACCTGCTGGGCGGCGCCTCGCTGCCGGACGGGATCTTCGTCAAGGTGATCCGGGAATAGCCGGTGCACCGTTGAAGAGGTCAGCCTCTGCCTGGCGCCGGCGGTGCAGACCGGCGATGACGACTCCACGGCAGTGATCCCAGAAGAGGAAGTGGGGCGCAGCCTGGGCGCAGTTGCCGCGGTTGATCTCGCGCAGCAGGGTCGATTTTGCCAGGGCGGCGACGCCGACGTTGAAGGTGAAATCGACCAGCGCATCAAATTGAGCCTGCGTGACCGTCGCCGTCACCAGGCGGTTGACGGCCGTGACCGCCGCAGCAAGGTCACTTTCAAGGAAGGCATCGGCTTCAAGCTGGGTAACCGTCATGCCGCCATGAACGCCCGGGCCGGTGTGCCCGTAGCCGATGGTCCAGACGCCTCCCTGGTCGGCATAGGCGTCCAGCCGGCAGCCTTCGAAGTGTTGCGTAAGGGCTAGACCCGCTTCATCGTAGAGCATCTTGGCCACATGACCCAGTCAACAACCCAGGAGCAGGCGGCGCAAGCCTTTTTCCTGCGGGATCAGAGATCGTCTCGAAAGGAAGTTCCATATCGGGAACACCTCTCCCAAACGCCAGTGCCGGACGATGTTGTTGGCGCGCTTTACCTAAGCTTCATCGTGGCCTGTCTACTTGTTCAGCTCGGCCTTCAGGATCTCGCTGACCATCTTGCCTTCCGCGCGCAGGCCGCTCGCAAGAATCCTCTGCTGAACCACGCGCATGGCGGGTCCTATGTCCTTCGGGCCCGGCTTTGCTCCGTCGGCATCTTTGGTAAGGTGGGCGATGGCTCCAAGAATGACGGTGCGGACCTCGTCTTCGCTGGCGGCCTGCGGCAGGTAGCCCTCGATCATCGCGATCTCCGCTTTCTCTTTTTCAGCCAGTTCCGGCCGGCCGCCCTGGGTGAACGACTCGACGGACTCGCGACGTTGCTTGATCAGGGTTGTCAGAATCTGCGCTTCTTCCTGGTCTGTGAGCGACGTGCGCTTGTCGATCTCCTTGTTCTTCATGGCGGACTTCACCATGCGGAGCGTCGTCAGCCGGTGCTCGTCCTTCGCCTTCATGGCGGTGACGATGTCCTTGCCAATCCTGTCCGAAATTGAAACCGGCTTTGCGCCCGTCTCAGCGCTCACCGCGCCCGTGTTCAGCTCCTGCTCGCTCATGCGGTCGATTCCTCGTTTCTGATTCTAGAGGTTCCAGCGGTTTGCCGCGCCTCCCGGCCTCCAGGCAGGTGAGCCCGCGAGACCCCTTTCCCTGCCCAGCTACACTGCTAGGAGCACGTATGCCGCCGGGGAGCTTTCTCCGACCGGGTGGGTATGGGCTATTTGTTTGCAAAAAACATAGATCAGCGGAGCGGGGGCGTGGTGCAAAAGGCTCGTCTAGTGCAATGGGTTGTCTTCGCCATCGGAGCCGGTCTTCCATCCTTCGCGCTCTTTGGCCAAAGGAGTGTGGGTCCCGCCGGGCTCCCGCCGGCACTCTTTGACCCCGCCGCGAGGCCCCCGGTAGCCGCGGTGCTCCGGTCAGCCGCGGGGCTCCCGTCAGCCGCGAAGCCCCTGCCAGCCGAGAAGCCCCAGGTGGATACCGTCCGTCTCCACCTTCCTGTCAGCGACCTTTCCGGGTTTGACCTCAACACTTCAGCCGCAGCCCCAAACCCCATGGGGCCACTTGCCCGGCCTGCTCCGTCTCCGGCCCGGGCTTCTCTTCGAGGCATCGGTGGGCGCACACGGATAGGCGCGGCGCCGGCGATTGACAGCGATCGCGTCGGGTCGACGAACGTACCCATGGACAGCTGGATGTTTCCGGCGCTCGAGCGGCTCGCCGCCATGGGACTGATCCCGTCTCAAAGCATCGCTATCCGGCCCTGGACCCGTCAGGAGTGCCGTCGCCAGGTGCGCGAGGCAGAAGACACGCTCTTCGGCTTCGGGTCGCTGGACGTGGATGTCGATGCCGGCGCCCGGGCCGAAGCGGAGCGGGTGCTGCCGGAGCTTGAGCACGAGCTGCTCGAACCGGACGGGGCGTCGAGCGCCAGCCTTGAATCGGTCTATGCGCGCGCCGGGACGATCGCAGGCCCGGCTCTGACGGACGGTTTTCACTTCGGCCAGACCTGGACGAACGACTTTGGACGTCCGCTGGGACGCGGGAACAGCTTCATCCTCGGCTACTCGGGCCGGGCCGTCTCAGGGCGCTTCTTTCTCTATAACCGGCAGGAGCTGCAGACCGACCCAGGCGCCCCGGCGGTCACCCCGGCCGAAGCCCAGTTCTTCAACCAGCTTGATGTTGCGCCATTTGCGCTCCCCGGAATCCCGACGCCGGCCGGAGCATTCAAGCAGCCGGTACCGGCAGTGAGCGCCTATGTGCGGCAGCGCCCGCTTGATCTTTATGCGGGCGTCGCCTTTGCGGGCAATGCGCTGTCGTTTGGCAAGCAGGAGATCTTCTGGGGTCCGACGACGATGGGACCGCTTTCGTTTTCGAACAACGCGGAGCCGACCTATAACCTGCGGCTGGTCGCCACCCGGCCCCACCCCTTTCCCTTCTTCCCGGAGTTGGGCAGCTACCGGTTCGATCTCGTCTTCGGCAAGCTCTCCGGGCAGCAGCACCCGGCGCGTCCCTACTTCAATGGGCAGAAGATCGATCTCATCTTTGGCCGCAATCTCGAGATGAGCTTCACCCGCTGGTCGCTGCTCTTCGGTCAGGGCCATCCGATGACGTTGCGGAACCTCAAGAACAACCTCTTCAGCAGCACATCGACCGGCACGAACTTCGCCTTTGGCGATCCGGCAGATCCTGGAGACCGCAAGAGCGCGTTCGACTTCCGCCTGCACGTCCCCGGTCTTTCACGCTATGCGACGATCTATACCGATTCCTACGCCGATGACGAACCGAATCCACTTTCGGCGCCACGCCGCGTGGTATGGCACCCGGGCATCTACCTGGCGCGTCTGCCGCTGCTGCCGCATGCAGACTTCCGCTTCGAGGCCGCGAGCTCCCAGGAACTGAGCCGGGATGAAGGAGGCTCGCGCGTCTTCATCAACAATCAGTACCGCGACGGCAACACCAACAAGGGCTTTCTGCTGGGCAACGCCGTCGGGCGAGACGCTCGTGCGCTTGAGGGCAGGGCAGGCTTCTGGCTCTCCGGGCGGACGCGGGTCGAGGCGGGCTATCGTCAGACCAAGGGCAGTCGCCTGTTCCTTCCGGGCGGCAGCACCATCTCCGATGGCTTCGTGAATGGCAGCTACGGCGTCAACAAGCAGCTGCAGGTGCAGGTCTTTGCACAGTACGAGCGCTTCCTGATGCCGGCCTACCTGGCCGGTGCCCAGCATAACGGCAGCGCGCGGGTGCAGCTTACCTGGACGCCCGGCAAGAACGTTGGGCTGCTTCCTTAATCATTGCCGAGGCTCTTGTCCAGGCGCTGATCCGCCACCCGCTAGCCTTGATCACATGCGGAGCTGAGACGCATGCCTGTTTACCGCTCTGTTATCATCTGCCGAAAGGAAGAGTGCTCCGCAGAGGCGAGCGTTCGAATGAGGGCTTTGCTGAATCCACGTCTTACCCAGAGCAGTTTGCACCCGACAAAACATACGGCAGGTACGGTAAGACCCCTCCTTCTGTCTAGCTTTGTGCTGATCGCGTCGGTCCTCGGCCATCTTCGGCCCGCATCGGCGCAGACCTTGTTCGATCCCCAGTCGGCCACCCAGTCACAGCAGGTGCCGGACTGCATCGACTCCCCGCTGGTACCCTGCAACAACACGCCAAGGACGCCGCAGGCCGGTGCGCAGACCTCCCCCTATGACGGGGGCAACAATGGCCAGCCGGGCTCCTCGCGCCCGCAAACCGCAACGAGCTCCGTCTATGTTGATTCCGCGGATCGCGACCCGAACGATCCGAGCAACCGCAACAATCAGAACCAGTACTTCCCGCCCGATCCGCAAACCGATCTGCAGCGGCTGACGCGCAGCGCGACGGGCGAGATGCTGCCCATCTTCGGGCGCGACTTCTTCCGCCAGGTGCCCTCCACCTTCGCTCCGGGCGATCAGCTTGGCGTCCCCCCGGACTACGTCATCGGCCCGGGTGACGATGTGCTGGTGCGCCTGTGGGGGCCGGAGGCCCTGAACAGTCAACTGACGGTCGACCGTTCCGGCTCCATCTACATCCCGAAGGTGGGGAGCGTTCATGTCGCGGGGCTGCACTTCGACGAGCTGCAGAAGCAGATCAGGGATGTGCTCGACCGGACCTACCGGAACTACAACGTTTCCATTAACCTGGGGCGGCTGCGGTCGATCCAGGTGTACGTGGTGGGCGAGGCGAGGCGTCCCGGAGCCTACACCATCAGCGCGCTGAGCACCCTGCTGAATGGCCTGTTTGCCTCGGGCGGACCGAATGTTCAGGGCTCGCTGCGCCACATCCAGGTACGCCGTGCCGGCCAGACGCTGCCCGACTTCGACCTGTATGACCTGGTGTTGCGCGGCGACAAATCGAAGGACGTGCGGCTCGAGCAGGGCGATACGATCTTCATCCCGCCCGTCGGCGCGCAGGCAGCACTGGCTGGCAGCGTGCGGCATCCGGCCATCTACGAGCTTGGCCCCGCCGAAACCCTGGGCGACATTCTGAAGATTGCCGGAGGCTTCTCAGCCACCGCATCCCCTACCCAGGTGTCGCTTGAGCGCATCGAGGCCGATCACGATCGGCACGCGTTGACGGTGGCGCTCGACAGCGCCGGGCAGGCGATGCCGCTGCGGGATGGCGACGTGATCTTCGCCGGCCACATCACGGCGGGCTATCAGAAGTCGGTCACCATCCGCGGCAACCTTGCCAACCCGGGACGCTTCGCATGGCACGAAGGCATGCGGTTAAGCGACATCATCCCCGACCGCGCCTCGTTGCTGACCAACGACTATTGGCGTGAGCGCAATCGCCTGGGGGTGCCGACGCCCCTGTTTGAGCCGCTTGAATACACCAACCGATACGACCTGCGTTCCAGCCAGGGGATGAACGGAGACCGCGCGGACGGCTCTCTGAACGCCCGGGCGGCAGCGGATCAAAGAACGATCTCAGGCCGGGATCAGGGAGCGACCCAGGACAACCGTTCGAACCTGGCGGAACAGCTGGGCGTGGCCGCCGGCGGACTTGCGAACCAGAGCCAGCAGACCAACGACCGTCAAGACGGCGGAACATCTTCGCAGGTGCAGCCGAACACAGCGGGCGGCCTCAGCGATCAGCAGCGGCTGGCGCCGAACGGCACCTCGAACCAGCCGTTGATGCAGAACCGGATCCGCATCCCGGCGCCCGAGATCGACTGGTCCTATGCCGTCATCGAGCGCTTGAACAGCGACACCCTCAAGAGCTCGCTGGTCCCCTTCAATCTGGGGAAGCTGGTGCAGGATCACGACCAGTCACAAAACCTGGAACTTCATCCCGGCGACGTGGTCACCATCATCTCGCAGAACGACATCTCTGTTCCGCAGGATGACCGCACCAAGTATGTTCGCCTCGAAGGCGAGTTCCCGGGAGCGGGCGTCTACAGCGTTCTGCCGAACGAGACGCTGGCCCAGCTGGTGACGCGAGCCGGCGGACTGACCGGGAAGGCCTACCTGTACGGCAGCAGCTTCAGCCGAGAATCAGCCCGCGTCTACCAGCAGCAGAGGCTGGACGAGTACATCTCGACGCTTTCGACCGATATGGAGCGTGCCGCGGCGGTGCGCGCCGCCTCGTCCTCGACCGGCATCCTCGATCCCAACTCGCTGGCCGAGCAACGCAGCCTGATCGCGCAGCTGCGCCAGCTTCGCGCCACCGGACGCGTGGTGCTGGAGTTTGCCCCGGACAGCAATGGACCCGCCAGCATCCCGAACATACCGCTTGAGAATGACGATGTCTTCAGGGTGCCTTCGCGTCCTGATACGGTAAGCGTCATTGGCGCCGTGTACGGGCAGAATGTCTTCCTCTACAACGCGGACCGGAGGCTTGGCGACTACATCTCGCTCGCCGGTAAGCCGAACCGCATCGCGGATCACAAGCATGCGTTCATCATCCGTGCCGACGGTTCCATCTTCAGCCGCGAGCGGGCGAAGGGTGTGCTCTCCAACAACTTCGACAATGCACGCATCAACCCGGGCGACACGATCGTGATTCCGGAGAAGCTGATCAAGCCTTCGGCGATCCGTCAGTTCTCCGATTACTCGCAGATTCTGTCCTCCTTCGGGCTTGCCGCGGCTGCCATCAATGTTGTGCGGTGACACCTGAGCTGCTGGCGGCCGGTCCCGCTACAATCAGGAGCATGATCCGGAAAACCCGCCTCTTCACGCCTGGCCCGACGCCCCTGCTCCCCGCTGCCCAGTTCGCCATGGCGGCCGCAGACATTCACCACCGCACGGCCGAGTTCCGCGCGCTCTATTCGCGCGTGCTCGCACAGCTCAAGGACTTCGTCGGCACAAAGACGGGTGACGTGGTCATTCTTTCGTCATCGGGTACGGGCGCGATGGAGGCCGCGGTGTCGAACCTGACATCGCCCGGGGATCGCGTGCTGGTGCTCACAGCGGGCAAGTTCGGCGAGCGGTGGTCGGCGCTGTCAAAGGCCTTCGGCTGCGCGGTCGATGTGGTCGAGGCACCCTACGGTCACACGTTCTCACTCGACGAGGTCAAAGCTGCGCTGAAGCTTGAAACGCGTGCCGTCTTCATGCAGGCGACCGAGACCTCGACCGGGGTGCGCCACTGCGTACCCGCGATCGCGAAGCTGCTGAAGGACACGGAATCCGAGGCGCTGCTGGTGGTCGATGCGATCACAGGTCTGGGAACCACGCACCTCGATATGGATGAGCTGGGCATCGATGTGCTCATCGGCGGCTCACAGAAGGCGGTCATGATTCCACCGGGGCTGTCGTACCTGGCGATTGGCCCCAAGGCGTGGGACCGTATGGAAGCCACCTACAACCCTCGCTACTACTTCGATCTGCGCAAGGAACGCAAGAATGCGCGCAATGGCGAATCTGCCTACACGCCGGCGGTGGCTCTGATCGCGGCGCTCGGTGCGGCGCTTGACTGGATCGCGGCGCAGGCTGGAACCGCGGAGAATCCTGCGGGCGACATCGTCGAGGGTCGCAGGAAGCTCGTCGATAACGCAGAGACGATCGCCGCGATGACGCGTGCCGCGGTGCTTGCGCTCGGCTGCACGCTGTTTGCTCCGGATGCACCGGCTGCGGCTGCGACGGCGGTGCTGCCGCCCGACGGCGTAGACTCCGGAGTGTTTGTGAAGGAGCTGAAGGCGCGCTTTGGCGCGATCATCACCAACGGCCAGGGTGAGATGAAGGGCCAGATCTTCCGCATCGCTCATCTTGGCTTCTTCGACTACATGGACACTATCGCGCTGGTAGGTGCGCTTGAACAGGTCGTGGTGAAGTCGGTTCCGCAGGCGAACGTCGGCGGCAAGACGGTGCAGTTCGGAGATGGCCTGATTGCGGCGCAGAAGCTGTACGCCGAGGCCACCCATCCTGCTGCAACCAGCCGCACATGCCTGTGTGGACGCGAGGACGCGCACTGCTCCCTCCAGCACGCGGAAGCGAAATAGTTCAGCAGCTGCCTGCCCTTCGTAAGCCATGCAGAGGGGCGGGCAGCAGTCCTCTCCCGATGAAGCTCACCCGGACTGTCATCCTTCTGCTGCTGGCTGTACGCGCCTTCGCCGCCCCTGTTTCTTCCTACAAGGTGGTGGCGAAGTATCCGCATGCAACATCCAGCTACACCGAGGGCTTCCTCTACCTGAACGGGCTCTTCTATGAAGGCACCGGGCTGGCGGGGCATTCGCAGTTGCTCGCCATCGACCCGAAGACAGGCAACGTGGTGCAGCATGCCGAACTCGATGCGAAGTACTTTGGCGAAGGGATCGTCGATGTGGGTCCTGACATCCTCGAATGGACCTGGCAGTCGCACACCGGCTTCGTGATCGACCGCTTCAGCTTCCGTACGATTCGCGAGTTTCACTACACCGGCGAAGGCTGGGGCATGACTCGCGTGGGGAAGCAGATCGTCTCGAGCGACGGCACCTCTACGCTGCGCTTCCGCGACCCCGGGACGTTTGCCGAAACGCGGCATATCGTGGTCCGGGATGGCACCAAAGAGATCGATCAGCTGAATGAGCTTGAATATGTGAAGGGTGAGATCTATGCCAATGTGTGGCACTCCGATCGCATCGCGCGCATCTCCCCGCACACCGGCAAGGTGCTTGGCTGGATCGATCTCACGGGTCTTCTACCTGCCGGGCAGAAGGGGAACGAAGAGGCCGTGCTGAACGGCATCGCCTACGATGCAAAGGGCGATCGACTGTTTGTGACGGGCAAGCAGTGGCCAGCCATATTCGAGATCAAGGTTCTGCCCGCCGCGAGATAGCGCAGCCTGCTAACCTGTTGGCCACGGGATTTTTTCTTGCCATGAAGCGATCAGCCCAGGTCTCCGCACCCCTTCTTGCCTCCGCAGCGCTTGCCCTTCTGACCTCAACGGGCTGCCGCACGGCTGAGCCGAAACGCTGCGTCGATGAGAACAACCGGGTGGTTGACCCGACCTTCTGTGCCGGCCAGCCGCAGGGGGCGAGTGGCGCAGGCGGCGCCAGCGGCCACTCCGCGCCTGGCTTCATCCCGTACCACTATTACTACGGCGGACTGGGCGGCTACGCGCTCGGCTCGATCGTCTCCGGTGGCTCCACGGCGCCGATCGCCGGTCACAGCTACTCCACCGGCAGCACCTCGCGCGGAGGCTTTGGCTCGAGCTTCGGCGGAGGGCACGGCTCGGGCGGCGAAGGCGGTGGCGGGCATGGCGGCGGCGGTGGCGAGTAGCTTCCTTTGAACCCCACTCAGAGATCAGGATCCAGGAGCCCCATGCAACGCATCAGTCTTACTCCTCGCAGCAACTGGCAGACCAGGGTGGAGCAGCACGGCCTTACTTTTCACTCTCCCGAAGCCATGGCGCCCAACACGTATTGGGATGAATCCGCGGCGTACCAGTTCACGGCGGCCGAGATCGATGCGCTTGAGGCCGCAGGCAACGAGCTGCAGACGATGTGCCTTGCTGCCGCCCAGCATGTGATCGACAAGCAGCGCTATGTAGAGCTTGGCATCCCAGCCGCTGCGATTCCCCTGATCGAGTGGGCGTGGAACCAGGAGCCGCCGGCGATCTACGGACGCTTTGATATCGCATGGGGCGGAGCGCAGTCCGGCCAGCCGCCCAAGCTGCTGGAGTACAACGCCGATACGCCGACGTCGCTGATTGAGACATCGGTGATCCAGTGGGAGTGGATGGAAGAGCTTGGCCTGGACCTGCCGGGGACGAGCGTCCTGAAGAAGCCGGATCAGTTCAACTCCATCCACGATCGGTTGATCGCGAAGTGGAAAGATGTTGCCGATTACCTGACGCAGCCCGTCTACTTCGCCGCGCTTGAAAGCGATGCACCGAACAAGGATCTTGCAGAAGACCTGTTGACGGTGACGTACCTGCGCGACACGGCAGAGCAGGCAGGCGTGCAGACGCGGCACCTGGCGCTCCAGGATATTGGCTGGAATGCTGATCGGCTCTGCTTCGTGGATATGGAAGAGAACCAGATCTCGTCGATCTTCAAGCTCTATCCATGGGAAGCGATGCTGGCCGAAGAGTTTGGCCCGCACGCACTTGAAACCTATCACGCCATGGTCTGGATCGAGCCGATCTGGAAGCTGCTGCTTTCAAACAAGGGCATCCTGCCGATCCTGTGGCAGCTTTACCCGAATCATCCGCTGCTGCTGCCGGCCTACTTCGAAAACCATGGAGATCGCGGAGACCTGACCAGTTACGCGCGCAAGCCTCTCTACTCGCGGGAGGGTGCGAATATCACGCTGGTGCGTCCAAACGCGATATCAATCGAGACCGACGGCCCCTACGGCGAAGGCGCCTTCATCCGGCAGGCGCTGGCGCCCGAGGCGATGTTTTCGGATGCAAAAGGCAGCCGCCGCTTCCCGATCCTGGGCTTGTGGATGATCGACCAGGACTGCAGCGGGCTGGGCGTACGTGAGAGTGCGGGCCCGATCACGGACAACCTGAGCAGCTTCGTTCCGCACTACTTCGTGTAGCATCACGCGAAACCCGATGCTCCACGAAGTAGTCGCTGCCTGCGATCAGGAAACACCTGCTGTAACTGTTAGTCAGCAGCCGGGTAGTCCGTGTAGCCCTTCGGGCCGGTCGTGTAGAAGGTCTCCTTATCCCCTTCGGCCAGCGGCTTGCCTTCGCAAAAGCGGCTGACAAGATCCGGGTTCGCGATGAACGGACGTCCAAACGAGACCAGATCGGCGAAGCCGTCTTCAATGACCTTGTTGCCGCTGGCGAAGTCGTAGCCGCTGTTGATCATCAGCGTGCCTTCGTACATGGGGCGGAAGTGCTCAGCCACCTTCGGATGCGCCCAGGGAACATCATCAACCGGCTTCATGGGATCGAGAAAGTGCAGGTAGGCGAGCCGGTATGCGCTCAGCTTCGGCACCAGGTAGTCGAAGGTCGCGTTCAGCTCCGGATCGATCGTCAGGCCCTGCATGTCGTTCATCGAAGGCGAAAGGCGCAGCGCGATCTTCTCGGCCGGCAGCACTTCGCCGATCGCGTCGAGTACCTCGAAGAGGAAGCGGGCCTTGTTCTCGCGTGTGCCTCCATACTGGTCCGTCCGCTGGTTGCTCTGTCCGGAAAGGAACTGGTTGACGAGATAGCCGTTGGCTCCATGTACCTCAACGCCATCGAATCCGGCTTCGTCCGCACACTTTGCAGCGTGTTTGAACTCGGCAATGATGGCTTTCACTTCATCGACAGAGGCGGCGTGCGGGAGCGGTGAGGGCACATAGCCCCCGCGCAGGTAGGCGTTGGCGCCCTTGGCGATCATGGCCGACGGCGCAATCGGAGACTCGCCACCGAGCAGGTCAGGATGCGAGATGCGGCCCTGGTGCCAGAGCTGCGTGAAGATGCGTCCACCCGCGGCATGCACGGCATCGGTCACCCTGCGCCAGCCGGCAACCTGCTCCGCCGTGTAGATGCCGGGGACGTTCTCCCATCCGCTGGCGCGCGGCGAGATGTGAGCGCCCTCGGTGATAAGCAGCCCGGCCGAGGCGCGCTGGGTGTAGTACTCGACCTCAAGTGCAGGCGGCACATGCCCCGGGTTGTCGGCACGGCCGCGTGTCATAGGCGCCATGCAGACGCGGTTGGGAAGCTTGAGTGCGGCACTTTCAAACGGGGTCAGCAGAGGAGAACTCATGACACGGTCGGATGGCTGCGAGGGTCAGGAAGTTGTGAGGCCAGGCCCATGGATCAAAAGAGCAATTTGAGCCTGTAAGCAATTTGAGC